>WFXS01000051.1 GCA_015490465.1 Caldifarciminota bacterium | reverse complement strand
TCTTCTTAACCGTCCGGGGGACTATCCCATGCCTGCGGTTGTACTCCAGCTGTATCCTCCGCCTCCTCTCCGTCTCCTCTATCGCCCTTCGCATCGCCTCCGTTATCTCGTCGGCGTACAGGATCACCTTACCGGCGGCATTGCGGGCGGCCCGGCCTATGGTCTGGATAAGGGCGGTGTAGGACCTCAAAAAGCCGGACTTGTCGGCGTCCGTTATGGCCACCAAGGACACCTCCGGCAAATCTAGACCCTCCCGCAGCAGGTTTACCCCCACAAGGACGTCTATCTCACCGAGGCGGAGGTCCCGCAGTATCTTCACCCTCTCTATGGCGTCCAACTCCGAGTGTAGGTACCCCGCCCTTATACCTAACTCCTTCAGGTAGTCCGAGACCTCCTCCGCCGACCTCTTCGTTAGTGTGGTGATGAGGACCCTGTCCCCCCTCTCAACCGCCCTCCTTATCTCCTCAAGGAGGTCGTCCATCATCCCCTTCAGGGACCTCACCTCAACTATCGGGTCGGGTACGCCCGTCGGCCTGACTATCTGCTCTACCACCTCCCCGCCGGTCTTCTCTAACTCGTACGGGCCGGGTGTGGCCGACATGAACACCACCTGGGGCCAGAGTTCCTCCAACTCCTCAAACTTCAGGGGTCTGTTGTCAAGGGCGGAGGGAAGGCGGAAGCCATGCTCTATGAGGGTGAGCTTCCTGCTCCTGTCCCCCTCGTACATGGCCCGGAGCTGGGGGATGGTGACGTGGGACTCGTCTATCACCATCAGGTAATCCTCCGGGAAGTAGTCAAGGAGGGTCCAGGGGCAGGAGCCGGGGGGTCTGCCGGATATGTGGCGGGAGTAGTTCTCAATTCCGGGGCATCTCCCCGTTGTCCGTAGGAGTTCAAGGTCGTAGCGGGTGCGCTGCTCAAGTCTCTGGGCCTCAAGGAGTTTGCCGGCCGCCCTCAACTCCTTAAGTCTCTCCTCAAGCTCCATCTCTATGCTCTTTATCGCCCTCTTCAACCTCTCCTCACCGCCAAGGAAGTGGGAGGCCGGCCAAAGGGTGAATTCCTTAACCTCCCGGAGGGTTTTCATTGAGACCGGTTCAAGTATCCTCATCCTCTCAATCTCATCCCCCCAGAATTCAATCCTCAATATAAACTCCTCGTAGGCCGGTATTATGTCTAAGACGTCCCCCCTTATGCGGAAACGCCCCCGCTGGAGGTCTATGTCGTTCCTCTCGTAGTGGAGGCTGACGAGGTGGAGGGCGAGGTCCTTCAGGTTCCACCGGTCCCCAACCCGAAAGGTTAAGAAGCTCTCCCTTATTACGGAGGGGTCGTCAAGGGCGTATATGGCGGATACGGAGGCCACCACAATAACGTCCTCTCTGGTGAGCAGGGAGGAGACCGTCCGCAGCCTTAGGCGTTCTATGTCGTCGTTTATGGTGGCCTCCTTGGGGATATAGGTGTCCGTCTGGGGGATGTAGGCCTCCGGCTGGTAGTAGTCGTAGTAGCTTATGAAGTACTCAACGGCGTTCTCCGGGAAGAAGCCCTTCAACTCCCCGTAGAGCTGGGCGGCGAGGGTCTTGTTGTGGGAGAGTATGAGGGTGGGTTTGCCGATGCGGGCGATTACATGGGCGATGGTGTAGGTGTTATGGACGAAAACACCACCGAAGCCGGACAGGAAGGTCTCGTCCCCTTCAACGGATAGGTCGTAAACCTTCCCGGAGTAAGTTAGCCTCCTTATCCCCTTTACCTTTACCCACCGAAGGTGGGCGAGCCTCTTCAATCTATGAGCCTTCAGGCCGTCCGTTATCTTGAGAAAGGTTTCAACGGATGGAAACCGTTTCCCTAACTCTATTGCGGATACAGTCGCCCGGGATAGGCCTGGAGCCACCTCCCTTTGAGCTAACCCCATCCTCACGTAGGGTATAACATCAACGTTGGTGTTGCGGGCGGTTGATAGGAGCCTCCCAATCCCATCGGCCTTGTGGGGAACGTTGAAGCCAACCTTGCGGAAGAACTTTTCGGCCTCCTTTCTGTACAGCCTTATTACGTTGTAGAATGCCCCGTTGTGGGACGAGTTGGTCGCCCTCTTAAAGACCTTCCGCACCCTCCCCCATATTCCGAGCCGCAGGAGGGCGTACAGGATATCGTTTGCGAGCCTGTCGCTTGAGGTGGTTAGGGAGATCTCCCCGTTCCTCACCGTATTATTGCCGTCAAATATGCCCCGGAGGATGTGGGAGAGTTGCTCATCGCTCAAGTTCGGCCAGAAGTCCGGTAGCCTCTTATCCTTAGACGTCCTACCGCAGAGGGAAGTAAGGAGGTCAGACAGGACGCTGCCGTACAGGACGGTATCCTTGTGGTCCCTGTGGCCCAACTTAAGGCCAAATCGTCGGGCTATCCTCTTCAGTAGGCCCCTGTAGTATGGGGACGTCGTGGATACGAGTACGTACCTGTCCTCACCCCTCCCCTCGGCCACGTACAGGCCGATAAACTCAAGAAAATCCCTGTCAAGAGGAATAAAATTATCTGCAATTTTATCCTGTGATGTCCTTATTTTTGTTGATTTTTTGAACTTTTTTAAAATTTCATTCGGAATTTTATGAGCCGGTATTCCGGTTTCTCCCCGCCTTACAGCCCTGAACTTAACCGCCGCCCTCTCCCCGTACGTAAGATGAACCATCTCCTTCAGGGCTTCCTCATCTTCAACTTCCACGTATGTCCTCTTCCGTCGCCTTGGAACGTAGTCGGTTATATAGATCCCCTCTAACCCCCTACCCACCTCCGGGAACGCCCTCGGAAGGGGTACGTAATCCTCCCTCGTAATCTCGGAGACCTTCTTCAACTTCAGGCCTTCGGGAGTCAGGACGTAGAAGTTGTGATCCCCCGTCGTCCTTATCCTCCTGCCATCCTCAAGCACCACCTCGTAGAGGGTATTGCTCCAGTGATAGGAAAGGGCGTAGATGGGGCTAACCCTGACCTCAAGGGTTTCGGGGGAGAAGGAGACCGTGAAGAACCTGTCCTCCGGCAGGGGTACGACCGCATCCTCACCTAAGGACAAGACGCCGTACCTCTTCGCCATCTCCTCAACGAAGGCTCCTATCCCTACCATCCTCCATATCACTTTGTCCCCCCTCCTCTCCCCTATGACGACCGGCTCCTTCGGGTGGAGACTCTTCCCCGTCCCCGTCGCCCCAAGAAGGACCGAGTACTTCTCCCCGCTCTCTATCCTCCTCACCAGTTCCTCTATGGCCTTCGGCTGGTCTCCCGCCGGCTCAAAGGGGGCATGAAGGACGAAGGGGGAGCCGGGGAAACGGTAGATCTTCACGGGGGGAATTTTAAAGCGGCCGCGTAAAGATGGGGGGTTCAAAGGGTTCTCAAACGGCTCAAAAAGGACCTAAAGCCATCTAATCGCTGCTGAATTGGTGGGGAAATAAACCTACCCTTCGCCACCTGATTTCTATGCCCAAGATACTCTGCTATCGCCTTTATACTACTTTCCCGCCACTATAAGGACGGTGATGATTTTTTCGTTATCATGCCCCTATTCTTGGGGTGTAAGGCCCCGGGGTAGGGGCTTTTTTCTATCCTTAAGTTGACCCAATCAGCGTAAATCCCTCAATTCTAAATCTTCAATACCCGAATCGTGAAAGTGCTGAGGGAACTATTCCCGTACGGCCCTTATCCATAGTATAACATCCTATGTTGAACATGCCTTCAGGATAGGCGTGGGCATCCGTAGGATAGGAGTACCATGTTGATACTCGTGGGATTTTCGCTGGGCAAGGGAATGCCGGAGAGACCTCCGATAGAGAGGAGCGGAGGGTTCCCGGTGGATGTAAACGTTAGCATACCACAGAAGCCCGTATGGTACGCCATAGAGAGGGCCGACGATCCTGCTTACTGGAGAGACGCCAGAACGGACAGGATAGTCATAATGCTGGATATCGGGTACACCCTTGACTCCCCACCCATCCGGGACCTTCTCCAGAGGTACGGAGCCACAGAGGTCGTGGGCAGGAGCATGTTCCCGGAGGTGTTGAACTTCTACGAACTTAAACTCCCGGACGGAGACAGAGCGAAGGTACTCAGTTTCATCAGGGATGCACAGAAGGTTCCGGGCGTAGCCGTGGCCGAGCCGTCCATAATACACCGTGCGGCCGCCTGTCCCCCCAACGACACCTACTGGAGTTCCCAGTGGGGACCTTACCTGATATGGGCGGACTCCGCGTGGTGTCATGAGACGGGAGATCCGGGTATCGTCGTCGCCGTAGTGGATCAGGGTGTGGACTACAACCACGAGGACCTCAGCGGGAACTACGCCGGAGGGTACGACTACGTGGACAACGACTCCGACCCCGCACCCGACGACCCCTCCACCGAACACCACGGCACCCACGTTGCCGGAACGATAGCCGCCTCTCTGAACAACTCCAGGGGTATAGCTGGCATGGCGAACGTACGCATATACTCGGCGAGGGCGTTAGACGAGAGCGGTTCCGGATACCTCTCGTGGATAGCGAACGCCATCCTCGGCTCGTCGTCCGCACCCGGCGTACGTATAATAAACATGAGCCTCGGCTCCTCCTCACCGAGTTCCGTCATTCAGGCCGCCTGCGATACCGCATGGAACAGGGGCAAGCTGTTGGTGGCAGCTTCCGGAAACGATGGGGTGTACGGAGTATCTTACCCGGCGGCCTTTCCCTCCGTGATAGCCGTGGGGGCCATCGGTACGGACGGGATTGACATATACCTCGCCTCCTACTCCAACTACGGCCCGGAGCAGGAGCTGACCGCCCCCGGTGGAGACGCCGGTACGGGTTACTGCATACTCTCCACCCTCCCCGGAAACAACTACGGGGACGTAGGTGCTGGATGCTCCTGGCAGGGTACCTCAATGGCTACCCCCCACGTGTCCGGCGTTGCCGCCCTCGTCCTGAGCCGCACCCCTACCATCAGCAACTCTTACCTGCGCAATATACTGGTCAACACGTCCATAGATCTGGGGAACTCAGGAAGGGACGACTACTACGGCTACGGCATGGTTTGCGCCGTCTGCGCCGTTACGGCGACCGTTGGAGTAGATGAGATGCGGGCATCTAACCCTTACGTATCCTTCACAGTTAACGGAAGACACCTGAAGGCTCTGAGTGACCTGAAGATCTACGACCCCGCCGGCCGCCTCGTGGGACAGGTCGTAAAGGGTCAGGGAATCAACCTGAAGCCGGGCGCCTACTTCGTGAGGTCGGAGGTGGGTACGGAGAAAGTCGTGCTGTTCTAATCGGAAACAGGAGGCTTCGGGAGGGGAACCGACACCTCTCCCGCCTCCTGCTCACAAAAGTTCAAAAATTTGTTCACGCTTACAATACGTTCATGCGATTAATTACGTGGAGCAAGATCCTCGCCAGAAGGGGACGCTTTCCGAGGGACGACGAGGGACGTCCGTACGTACCCGGATTCTACCTTGCGGACGCCCTTAAGGACGCCGTAGTCTTCTACTTCGTAAAGAAGGATCGCTCGCTTGAGAGCAGGGTGAGGAGGTACCTGACGAAGGAGAACCTTGATATAGGGGAGGTTGCAAACAGGGTGTACGACATCGTCTTTGAGAGATACCCCGTACTCGGGGAGGTCAAAGTTCCGGACAGGATATACCCCGACCCCGACGGTATACGTACGGTCACGGTTGAGATCTTTGATCTCAGAAAGGGGTACGACGTTGACGACTTCAGGTCCGAAGCCTTCTCAGGTGTTCTGGAGATAGACCTTAAGGTCCCCGACGGTGCGATGGAGAAGATCCGTTACGCCGGAAGGTCTTTCACAGAGGCCCTCATAAAGATGGAGATGGGTATGTTAGAGGACCATCCTCTCGTTGAGGAGTTCTACCAGCCCCTTATCAACGAGGTAAGGGAGTGGGAGATACCTCTGAGATTGGGGAAGTGGACAACGGCACCTCACGGCGGCAGGCTACTCTTCTTCTGGAGGATAAAGGAGGTCAGGGAGAGGATAAAGAGGGACTACGGAATAGACATAAGACCGGTGAAGGTCCTCTACCTGCCGAGGGACAGGGCTACGGCCGGGTGGTCGGAGTTGAGGCAAGAGGAAGTGTAGTACCACCTTAAACTACAGGTATGGAGACCCGGACGCTGGTAATAGCAGGTGTGGGGGGACAGGGCATAATGCTGGCTTCCCGCATATTCGCCGACGCCCTCTTCCGCATGGGGTACGACGTCAAACAGGCCGAGGTCCACGGCCTCTCGCAGAGGGGCGGTAGCGTCATGACCTACGTAAGGTGGGGAGAGAAAGTATGGGCGCCCATCACCGGGAATTTCGGGGCGGATTACCTCATAGCCCTTGAAGAATTAGAGGCCCTCAGGTACCTACACCTCATCAAACCCTCCGGAACGGTCCTGATAAACACGTACCGTTTCGTACCCATGTCCGTATCCTCCGGTCTGAGGGGACCGGACGGCAAACCCTACGCCTACCCCGAAAACGTACCCGAGATCGTCAGGAAGAACGTGAAGGATACCCACACCGTTGATGCCCTCTCCATAGCCATGGAGCTGGGGAACGCCCGCGTGATGAACGTCGTGGTGGTGGGAGCGGCCGCGAATCTGATAGGGCTTGACAGGGAGATTATGGAAAGGACGGTGGCCGATAGGGTTCCCCCGAAGTACAGGGAACTCAACGTTGAGGCCTTCCGCAGGGGCTGGGAGGCGGTATAACACGACCCTGACAACGCCCTTTTCACGTTAGCACTTTCAGGCCTATAATACCCTTGTATGGTATCTATGATCCTTGCGGTTTCTGCGCCCAAAGGGGATACGGCGGAGTGGTGGGACCCGGCCGACGTCTGCCTCATCGCCCACGGGGACGCCGAGAGATCCGTTGATCGCAGAATGTGGTTAGCCGCAGGGGCGATCGCCTCGCTGGCAACGGGTATTATGGGGGGACCCGCAGTAGTTGCACTCGCGTACCTCAAGAATGCGAGGGTTCCCTTCACCAGGTGGAAGGATCTGGAGAACAAATCTCCGGAGTATCGCACGGTCTACTCACGGTGCTACGAAGATAAGATGCGGGAAATCAGGATCAAAAGTTCCGCCGCCGGATGTGCGGTGGGCAGTTTGCTCTTCTCCGCCGTTTACTTTATAGGGATACTTCCCTTCCTGATCGTGTATTAGTACGTACCGTCAGTTCCGGTCCAGCTACGGCCTTTTAATAGGGGCTTGATGAGAAGGTACCTCCTCCTCTTCCTCTTTTACGCCGTATTCAGTCTCCTGTACGCCGGAGTTGAGGGGTTATCCCTATCCATCCTGCCCGTAATCCTGAGGGTACTCCTCGGAAGTACGGAGGGCGCCCCCCTTATACCCGCCTTAAAGGCTCTGCGACCCCTTCAGGATTGGCTTCAGGCCCACGTCCTGCTTGACGACAAGTACGAAGCCCTCCGCAACCTCTCCTTCTTCGTCGCCGCCATCTTCCTTGGCAAGATGTTCGTAAACTCGGCAAAAAAGCTATCTATACTCGCCCTCATGGAGATGGTCGCCAGGGACCTGAGGGAGAGGACCTTCGCCGCCGTTATGAGGGCGGATCTGTCGTCCCTCGGCGGCGTCAGGGTGGGGGATCTGGTCTCCCGTCTGACCGGTGAGGTCAACTACATAAAGCTGGCCGTAAGGGACGGTATAGGTAACCTCCTCGGGGAGGGGTTTAACCTCCTTGTGTTCGCCGGCCTGGCTCTTACGTCCGCCCCCGTACTCAGCGTATTCGCGTGGGGAATACTCCTTGTAGCCTCACTCCTCGGATGGGTAGTTTCCCGTGTGGTTAAGAGGCGTTCCGTCAAGGCCCTCTCCTCCCTCGGAGACTTCTCGGCGTACCTGTCCAGAAGCTTTGAGGGGATAAAGGTAATAAAGTCCCTTAACGCCGTAGAGGGTGTCCTGAGGAGATTCGCCGAGTACTCCCGGCGGTTATACCTTCAGTTCGTTAAGCTGGAGTTCTCTGCCGCCCTCGCCCCTATATTGTCCGAAACTCTGGTCGGCCTGAGCGCTGCCCTGATATTATTCCTCGCCGGCTACTTCATATTTAAGGCCAGAGTGGTGGGACCGGACGCCTTCATCGTGTTCCTCGCCGCCTCCCTCTCCATGATCCGCCCCCTCAAACTCATCTTCCAGAGCATAGCCTACATAAACACCGCCCGATCCTCCTACGAGAGGCTGAAGGAGCTGATGAGCCTTCCCGAGGAGAGGTGGGGCAACCTTGATCCACGGGGATGGAAGGTTCTGGAACTGGTGGACGTTAAGGTAAGGTACGGAGATAACGTCGTGCTTGACGTCCCCTACCTGCGAATAAACAGAGGGGAACGGATAGCAGTAATAGGTAGGTCCGGAGCCGGAAAGAGTACCCTCCTTGACGTGATAGCCGGTTTCGTAAAGCCGAACGAGGGAAAGGTACTTCTGGACGGCAGGAGCCTCTACGACTACGACCTCCATCGCTGGCGTGAGGTCGTGGGATACCTGCCGCAGGAGGTGTACGTATTTGACGGCACCCTTCGGGAGAACCTCGGAACGGACCCCGGGGACCTTTTAAACGCTCTGAACCTCTCATATCTTAAGTCCCGCTTAGACGATGAGGTGGTTAACCTCAAGGACACCCTGTCGGGCGGGGAGAAACAGCGGATAGGCATAATAAGGGTACTGTCCCGGAGGCCATCCCTCCTGCTCATGGACGAGCCGACGAGCGCCCTTGATGCCGGGAGCGAGGCCGCACTGCGGGAGATAATCTCCGGGATGGGGGACATCACCCTGATCGTGGTGGCCCACAAGAGGAGTACGGCCATGTGGGGTAACAGGGTTATAGTCATGGAGAACGGGAAGGTAGTGTGCGACGGTACGCACGAGGAGTTGAGGTTTAACTGCCCCCATTACGTTAGACTCATGGAGTACGAGACCTTTCCCACCTAAGGGGAAACCGTGGGAATCATATCGATCAGATAGCGGTGGAATATATCGTCCCCCGAAAGCTCCGGGTGGAAGGTAAGTCCTATAACGTTGCCCTGTTTTACTCCCACCACCTCACCGTCTTTAAGGGTGGCTATCACGTCCACCCCATCCCCGACCTCAACTATACGGGGCGCCCTTATAAAAACGCCGGTTATCTCCGCCTCTTTACCCTCAAGGTAAACCTTAACGGGAGCCTCAAAGCTGTCCTTCTGCCTTCCGTAGGCGTTCCTCTTTACCTTGACGTTCAGGCGGCCGAGGGTAAGACCGGGATGGTGATCCACGACCTCCGAGGCCAGCACTATCAGACCCGCACACGTACCGAGCAGGGGTTTGTTCCACGCCCTAAGGGGTTCCTCAAGGTTGTACCGCTTTATTATCCGGGCGAAGTGGGTACTCTCGCCACCGGGAAGGACGAGGGCGTCCACCAATTCCAGATGTTCGGGCATCTTAACCAGAATGGTATCCACACCGAGGGAACGGAAGATACGGGCATGCTCCTCGTAATCACCCTGAAAACCGAGAATTCCAACTTTCATGGGAGGGAAGAGCCCGCGGGCGGACTTGAACCGCCGACCTCGTCCTTACCAAGGACGCGCTCTGACCGCCTGAGCTACGCGGGCGTAAGTCGGGGCGCCGGGATTTGAACCCGGGACCTCTTCCACCCCAAGGAAGCGCGCTAACCAGGCTGCGCTACGCCCCGATCCCTTTGAGGTGGGTATTATAACGTTGAACCGTGGGTGTATGCACGCTACCTCTCACAGCGGAGTGCCTTCTTTACGGCCGGGGAACCTGTCATATCGCAGGGCGTCGCTCCTCCCCGGTTTCTGAGGTCGGGCTTCGCCCCCTTGGATATGAGGTAGTTTACTATCCCGTCGTATCCGACGACCGCGGCGTAGTGCAGGGGGGTGTTTCCGTCCTCGTCGGCGGCGTTGGGATCGGCTCCCGCCTCTACCAGGGCCTCAACTATGGGGAGATGACCGTTCAGAACGGCCATGTGCAGGGGTGTCCTTCCCCTTTTATCCTTCACGTTGACGTCTGCGCCAGACCTGAGGAGGTAGAGGACGACGTTACCCTTCCCGTTCAGGGCCGCCACGTGGAGGGGAGTCTCTCCGCTCTTTCCCCTGTAGGTCAGGTTTGATGGGGACTCGTTTATCCAGCACTTGAGAGCCTTCAGGTCCCCCGATGCAGCGGCGTCAAGGGGATCCCTGTGGGGACACGCTGTAAGCAACGCTAAAAACATAGCGAAGGTATTCTACGGCATGGGTTCGCATCCCTGTATCCGGATCTCATAATTCAACGGGTGTTCCTGCTTTCGGCTTTTATTCCAAGCGTACCCAGAAATGCGGGTGTTGTACTCTCGTTTATAGCGGTGTCATAGAATCGCTCCAGCCGTACAAACGTACCCAGCATTACACCTTCACCGGTATACCATTCCAGAGAGAACGAGAATTCGGGTCTTATCCCATCTCTGAAAACGTCCAGTCTTATAAACGTTTTGAGAAACCTTCTCCTGAACCCACCCCCCACACTACCGAACGTATCCGTTAACTTCACCCTTTCAACATCGCCCCGGTAGGTCCTGTCGTACCTTATGGGGTAGAGGTCCACGTACAGGCTCAGGCTGTCCAGAAAGGCGTACAGCCGGGGACCGGAGAGGATTAGTGTCCTGCGAAGGGCGTCCACGTCGTGTTTGCACCTGTGAACGTAGGCGATGGCAAATCTCTGGAAACGGTAGATTACCCCCTCCGAGAAGTAAATACTCCGGGGCCTGAAAAATATCGGACTGTAAGGATCGGCCACGAACTCCATTCTGGCCATAAAACTCAGCCCTCCGATTATCCGGACCTCTCCACCGAACATCGCGTTCCACATGTGATCCCTGTCCCTGAGAGGGTAGAATGAGAAGGACATGAAGAACCGGGCCTTTTCGTTCAGGGCCATGGGTACATACCCCCTATCTGGAAAGGAGAATGCAGTTAAGAAAAGGTACACGCGGTATTTTAAACCGGCCCGAGGAACCACGGGGTATTGGAAAATTTTTTCCCATTCAACACCTTATTCCGACAGACTTACCTCTAACTTTGTACCCGACCGCCACGTGTATGGCATACCTCTTTATCTCCTCCTGCGTCGGTTAAGACATCTACTCCTCCGATGACCGCCGATAGAAAGGAGAAGCCCGGTTATCTTCCGGCTGGCAGATACAAGCTGTCTGAGGGTTCGTACCTGCTGAAGGTAAGGGTCGGGGATAGGGTGAAGGAGATCAGGGGAAGGTCCATCGTTTCCGGTGTGCATTTCGGCGATATACCGTCGTATATCGCCCCTCTATAGATTGGGGGTAGGCCACTATTATAAGGGTGGATATATATGTGATGCTATATAGTGCCGCATGCCACCGTTCCGGCGGGCGGCGGGGTGTAAATGTGGGAGAATGTTAAGGAGTTATAATACTGTTATACTCTTATGCCGTCCTGTCTCAGGGAGAGTTCATAAATTTGGCGGTACTTTCTAAACTCCTTCAACCAGTTGTGAATAGTCTGCCGGCTTA
>WFXS01000050.1 GCA_015490465.1 Caldifarciminota bacterium | reverse complement strand
GGGTGTGGCCGTCGTCCTGATGGGGGTCGTGGGGGTAGTGGAGACCAACTACGATACGGCTATACTGAACCTGCTCCTGACCTTCCTTATGGGCGTGGGGGAAGCCCTCAGGCGTTCCGATATATACTCTTAAGGGCCATCACCCGACCTCTTTCCCGCCCATCGTTATAATACCCCCCATGTACGTCCTGATGAACGCAACTCAGATGGAGCGCACACTTAAACGTATGGCCCTGCAGGTATGGGAGGAGTTTGAGGACCTTTCGGACGTTCTTATCGTGGGCATAAAGACGCGCGGCGTCCCCATAGCACAGAGGATAAGGGATTACATTAAGGACTTCTCTGGTCACGAGGTACCCCTCGGAGAGGTGGACATAACCTTCTACAGGGACGACCTCTCCCTCGTATCCGAGGCACCGAAGGTTAAGGGAAGCGACCTACCCTTTTCGTTAGACGATAAAAGGGTCCTCTTGGTTGACGACGTCCTGTACACCGGTAGGACGGTGAGAGCGGCTCTGGATCAGCTCTTTGAGTTCGGAAGGCCTAAGATGGTAAAGCTCGCCGTGTTGGTTGACAGGGGGTGGAGGGAACTGCCCATACACGCCGACTTCGTAGGGAAGTCAATAACCACTACGGAAAACCAGATCGTTAAGGTGCAGTTCCCGGAGACGGACGACGTTCCGGAGCCTCAGGTTCTCGTCGTTGAGCGATGAGGTGGATAATCGCGCTCGGTTACCTCGTAGCCGTTCTGTGGTTCCTCTTCAGCCTCGCTACCTTCGCCTACAACTACATGGAAGTAAGGCGGCTGGATGATGAGATAAGGCGCATAAGGGCGGAGATAACCGTATGGAAAACGGACATGCTGGTGCTGAAAAGGGGGTTAAACCTTGAGGGTAAAGATAGCACTCCTTCAGGTAGACACGACCACAAGGGAAGAGGTTCTGAAAAAGGTAAACGAGTGGGTAAATAACGTCCGGGCGGACTTCTACGTCCTGCCCGAACTTCTGACAACGGGGTACAAAGATCCCGTCCATAAGGCCGAGAGCTTTGAAGGCGAAACCGTAGCCGAAATCAGATCTCTGGCAAAGGAGAGAGGGGCGGCCTTCGTGTTCTCCTTCGCCCGCAAGGACGAGGACAGGAACGTCCGGAATACGGCCGTAGTTATAGATAGGGACGGGGAGGTGGTGGCCTACTACGACAAGGTACACCTCTTCCTCCCCCTCGGGGAAGGGGAGATGTTTGCACTTGGTGAGAGGATAGACGTCTTCTCCACCCGCGATGGCATAGCGGCCGGGCTTCAGATATGCTACGACCTCCGCTTTCCGGAGGCCTTCCGCAAGCTGGCCCTTTCAGGCGCCCAGATAGTGTTCATCCCCGCCCAGTGGCCTCTGGTGAGGGTGGGGGTATGGAACTCCCTCTTAGTTGCACGGGCTTCGGAGAACGGTATATTCATCGTTGGAACTAACCGGGTTGGGGAGGAGAAGGGGATAACCTACGGGGGGAACTCGGCCGTAGTCTCCCCGTCGGGGGAGGTCCTGTTGCGCCTCGGTACCCGTGAGGCCTCCGGCGTGGTTGAAATAGACACCGAAGAGATTGAGGAGGTAAGGAACAAAATAAACGTCCTGAAGGACAGGAGGCCGGAGCTCTACTGAGTTTCCGCCTTAAACTCTCCCGTGTTCCTTCTAACGTACTTTAACGCTCCGGAACTGTGGAAACAGAAGGATATACGTTTGCACACGTACCCGTCCCTTCTCTGGGACGACACGGTAAGCCTTTCAGTTGACGTAAGGCGATACGTTCTGCGATTCTCCGTACTCGGTGGGTACGTGAGGTACGCCGGGGCGACGGTTATAGGGGTGGCACGCCAGGATATAGACAGCCTCTCCCTTGACTTCTACGGGTACGTCGTAGACAGCGTTAAGGTGGACAGCGTACCCACAACTTTCCGTACCGTACCCGGAACCCTGACAGTGTATCTCCCCTCCCCCCTTAACTCCGGTGATACCCTGAACCTGACCGTCTTCTACCACGGGGATCCGGACTCGGTATCCTGCCCCTCCTTCTCCGGAGGTATATATACGCGGAGCGACGGCAGTTTCTACACCCTCGGCTATCCACAGGGTTTCAGGTGCTGGGTTCCCTCCCTTGACAGGCCCCACGAGAAGGCGGACGAAGGGGTTGAGTTCTTCATAGAAACGGATACGTCCCTTACGGTCCTGGCCAACGGCCTCCTTGTGGATACGATGCGTACCGGAAGTACGAAGGTATGGCACTACTCCCACAACCACCCCATAGCCCCGTACCTCGTAAGCATGGCCGGTCGGGTTCTGGCGGCCAACCGGTGGACCTGGTCCTACGGCTCCATCACCATGCCTGTGATGGCGTGGGTGCCGCCCGTGGATACGGTGTACCGATGGGGAGACAGCCTGACCACCATGTTGACCTATTTTTCCGACCTCTTCGGCCTGTATCCCTTCGCCGACGAGAAGTACGAACAGAGCGTAACCATGTCTGCCTTCAGCGGAGGGATGGAACACCAGACCACGCCCTTCTTCTCGTCCTACTTCCCCTACTCCACGCAGGCCCACGAACTATGCCACCAGTGGTGGGGGAACGACGTGGGATACGGCACGTTTAAGGACGTATGGCTCGGTGAGGGCTTCGCCACCTACTGCGAGATGCTCTGGGCGGAGCATGGAGGAGGTTTTGAAGCGTACCGGAACTATTATACGAATACGGTTGAGAGGCAGTTTTTCACGTACGCCTCCAACCCCGGAAAACCCGTATATAACCCCGGACCGGATATAGGAGATATCCTTTCAGTCTACACTTACAACAAGGGGGCGGCCGTCTTGCATATGCTACGCTATATCCTTGACAAGGACACCTCCCTTTTCTTCGGCGCTCTCAGGTACTACAGGAGCAGACACAGAGGCTTTTACGCCCTCACCGGCGACTTTGTAAACGACGTCCAGACCTTCACGGGCAGAGACCTGACGTGGTTCTTTGACCAGTGGGTTTATCAACCGGGATGGCCGGTCTACAGGGTCCGATGGAACACCTACAACGATACGGTCTGGAAGGTCATACTCGTCGTGGAACAGATCCAGCCCGCGGGCGCGCCCACGTTTAAGATGCCCATAGAGGTGAAGTGGGTATCCGGGAGCGTGGACACCACCTTCGTAATATGGGACAGCCTTGACGTCCAGACCTTTACCCTGAGGTGGCGCGAGCCTCCGGACAGCCTCGTATGGGATCCGGACAACTGGGTTCTGGAGAGGCACATCGTCAGACGGGACTCCACCATAGGGGTTGATGAGGTTGCTCCTTCCGGAGCGCGAGGAATGGTTGTGGATGTCCGTGGTCGGGAAGTGGTGGTAATACCTCCGGCCGGGAAGGGTAGTGTGAGCGTTTACGACAGGAGCGGAAGGAGGATAGTCGTATCCGAAGGTAAGTTAAAAGTTGTTTTAAAACCCGGTGTATATTACGCCGTAAGCGGTAGTATTGTGCGCGTTTTTGTAATAAAGTAGTTAAGCCTCCATAATTCGGCTATAAAATCACCCCACCATGAAACGGTGGTTTTTTGCTTTACTGGCGTTTATAACCGTTGGTACGGATGGAATTTACGCCGGTGGAAGGTGCGATTCTCCCGGTCGCTCTAACTTCCCGGCATTTTCTCCGGAACCCACGACCACACCGTTCACACAGTTCTACCGTGAGGTTATCAACGGGGACTTCGTGGCATCTGCCACCTCCCTCTGGAACGGTTCGGGTAGTATAACGGTCTCTGGAATACCTGCAGGGGCTACCGTACTATCCGCTTACCTGTTCTATTCCTATCAGGATAACGGAGGAGGACATACGGGCAATTTCAACGGGAACCCCATAAGCGGTACTTTCCTCGGGAGTGACTGTACGAGCTGCTGGGGAACCTCCTCAACCTCTCTTTACTACGCGGACGTTACCCCCTACGTAACTGGAAACGGTACGTACTCCCTCAGTGGATTTGATGCACTGGCATGTAGTAGCGGAGATCACGGAGGCGAAGGGGCGACCCTCGTGGTGATATACTGCGACCCCTCCGAACCGAAGAGAGCAATAACCATCTATACCGGCGTATGGGAAACCTACTGTTCCGGATGGTCCTACAGCTGGGATCACACGGGTTTCACCGCTACCTCCCCCGTAACGTCGGCAAAGTACTCCGTAAGCATAGGTAACGGTCAGAACTTCGGGGAGTCAAGTACCGAGTACGTAAGGATAAACGGTAACACCGTTACGACAGACGTGGACGGCTCCGTGCCACCTTCGGGTGGTCCATGCGGAAACGGTTCCCTGTGGGATCACTTTCAGGGTGATGCTACCTCTTTTATCCCATCATCTGCCACGAGCGTGAACTTCAGGGTGGATAACAACGCAGATTCCGATTGTTGGCATCCGGTCGTCAGCGTCCTGTCCCTTACGGTAACGGACAGCATAACTCAAACGTGTAGTGCCGGGTACGATGACCCCGTCGTGATAAGGGAGAACAGGATCACCCCACGCAGCAGTGTGATTTACAGCGTATATACGCCCTCCGGCGTCCTGATATACAGGGGAAAGGGAACCTATACCCTGAAACCGGGAATCTACTTCGTCGTGGCCGAGGGCAGAAGCAGAAAGGTTATCGTACGTTAAGCCCCCTAACTCTTCTGAAAGGCCTCGGCGAGGTACTTCTGTGTCTTCTCTATGAGTCTGTGCTGGTGGAGGGTACGGGCCACGAGTATGGCGTTGTAAATGGCCCTTGCGGAGGATCGGCCGTGGGATATTATGACTATACCGTTGACACCTATGAGAGGGGCGCCACCGTACTCCTCAAAGTCGGCCTTCTTTCTTACGGCCTTAAAGGCGGGTTTGAGCAGCATGGCACCGAGGAGGGCGCGCGGGTTGCCCTTCACCTCCCGTTTTATGAACTCTAGGATGGTTGAAAGTATACTCTCTCCGAACTTGAGGAGGACGTTCCCAACGAAACCGTCCATCACGATCACGTCGGCCTTGTCCATGAGGATCTCGTGTCCCTCAACGTACCCGACGAAACGGTAGTGGGCGTCCATCATCTCAAGCCTCTTACGGGCCTCAACTATGACGTCTCCCCCTTTCTGCTCCTCCTCTCCTATGTTCAACAGGGCGAGGCGGGGGTGCCTGTGGAAAAGGGCGTTGTAGAAGGCTGCCCCCATAATACCGAACTGGACGAGCATATCGGAGGATACGTGGATGTTGGCTCCCATGTCCAGTACGAGGGTACGACCTTCGTTTATGTTGGGGAACAGCGCACCTATGGCCGGCCTCTTCGCCCCCTTAATCCTGCCCAGTTTCCTGAGGGCGTAGGCCATTACAGCCCCCGTGTTGCCGGCGGATATGAAGGCGTCGGCCTCCCCGCTCCTTACCAGATCCATGGCCACGGCCATAGAGGAGTTCGGTTTCTTTATGAGGACCTCCGAGGGCTTATCGTGGTGGTGTACGACCTCAGGGGCGTGGACTATGGAGAGACGTGAGGGTATATCCCCGAGATGCTCCCTTATTCTCCTCTCGTCCCCTACGAGAACGACTTCAATATCCTTCTCGTCTTCAAGGATCTTTAACGCACCCCTGATCTCCGGTACGGGGGCGTTGTCCGTCCCGAAGGCGTCTAACGCTACACGCATTACCGCGATTCAACGATTATGGCGACCCTCCCCTTGTAATAACCGCAGTGGGGACAGGCAAAGTGGGGAGGTTTGGGCTTGCCACAGGACGGACACGTTGAAAGGGCAGGCTTGCGCACCTTCCAGTGGGTTCTACGCTTTCTCCCTCTCGTGGCAGACTGCCTTCTCCTTGGCGAAGTCATGGGTTAAAACCTCCTTTTATTTCGTTAAAGCCACCGCTTCCCTTATCTTCTCCGCAAAGAAGGGTTCGGGATACGCCCCTTCAAATTCCACTATATCGTTTATCACTATCTTCGGTACAGCGTGAACGTGGTATCTGTCCGCCCAGTTAGGGTACTCAAGGGCCTCTATCATGTAGCCCCGGATGTGGGGGTTGGCAACGGCGAAGCGGTGGGACGTAAGGACAGCCCTCGGACAGTAGGGACAGGTGGGCGTTACGAAGACGTAGATGTACACGTCCTTGTCTATGTCCTTTATCTGCTCCTCTATTTCGGGAGCGAGGCCGGAACGTCCCGTAGAGGCGAGAACTATACTCTCTATGAGAGCGGAGAACTCGTAACCTGCGGGTATGCCGAAGTACCTCATGCCAAAGTCTACGAGGGTGCCGTCGTCGTTCTTCTGGAGGATGGCCAGAGCCGGGGCGTCGTGGATCTCGTACTTCTCCGCTTCGGCCTTATCCGTAACCACGTTCTTAACCTCCACCTCTATCTTATCCGAAAGCTCCGCCACCTCCTTAAGGAGTTTCTCCTCGTCCTCGCAGTAATCGCACCCAAGGTTCTTCTTAAAGAACAAAAGCACGACGGGCTTTTCCAGTTCTGCCGCGAACTTGTTCTGCAAGTACTCCCTGTCTTTCTCCTGCAAAAAACCCATAGCGCCCGCTATTATACGGCCGAACTTTCGGTAAGTAAAAGTTAGGGCTTGTCCACACGCGGTTTATAATAAAATTATCGTTTTGAAAGGGCTAACCTTTCCCGGAGATGTCAAAGATTAGCAGGTGGGTGTAGATTCGCTTCCCATACCGGACGAAATTTTAAACGTGCGGACGTATTACCCTACAATTGCCGGTCGTTTAGGAATCCTCTCTTATAGGTGCCGGGATTTTATCGGGTATTATACGCTTATCGTCTCACGTTAATCTATCAGGCGTTATCAAGGAGTTCTTCAACTACCCTCCGCACCTCTCTCGGATCCACCTTCCCCCTGTACTTCCTCATCACCTGACCGACGAAGAAACCTATCACGCCCCTCTGTCCCTTGCAGTACTTCTCAACCTCCTTCGGGTTGTTCCTTATCAGTTCCTCAACGAAGGGTCTTATATCCACCTTCTCCACCTTCGGGGCGTTCTCTATTATTTCGCTGAAAGGTTGGCCACCGCCTATGTGCCTTTCTATCCCCTCCTTCAGGTAGTCTCTCAGGAACTTGCCCTCCTTAAAGGCCTTTACGAACTCCCTGAAACCCGAAAGGTCAAAATCCCTTAAGGATTTACCTGCTTTATTGAGTTTACCTAACACGACGTTCAACAGAAGATCCGCAGTCAGTTTGGGGTCCACATCTTTAATCCTCTCGTAAGCCTCCGACAGATCCCTATCGTAGGCCAGAACGCTGGCGAGATGGGAAGGTACCCCTTCCTCCCTGTACCTCTCCTCCTTCTCCCACGGCATCTCAACTAACATCCCCTTCGCCTCTTCCAGTACGGAGTCGTCCACGTGCAGGGGAGGTATGTCCGGCTCCGGGAAGTACCTGTAATCGCTCTCCGTCTCCTTCACCCTCATCGGCTCCGTACTCTTCCCGTTCCACATACGGGTCTCGTGGCGGATCTCACCCCCGGAGGACAGGACTTCGCTCTGGCGTTTTATCTCGTACCTTATAGCGTCGGCTACGGCCTTGAAGGAGTTGAGGTTCTTTATCTCCACCTTGGTGCCGAGACGGTCCGGATCCGGAGATACCGAAACGTTCACGTCCACCCGCATCTGCCCCTTCTCCATGTGGGCGTCGGATATGCCGAGGAACCTCACCACCGCCTGGAGGGCGACGAGGTAACGTCTGGCCTCTTCCGGATCCCTTATGTCGGGGGCTGAGACTATCTCCAGAAGCGGGATCCCGGCCCGGTTGAAGTCCAGAAGGACGCTCCCGTCCTCCATGTGGAGGGACTTGGCCGTCTCCTCCTCAAGGTTTATCCTCTCTATCCGTACGCCGAGGAGGTTGGCGTTCCGTATTATGGGGACGGAGTACTGGGTTATCTGGTACCCTTTGGGCAGGTCGGGGTAGAAGTAGTTCTTCCGGTAGAACTGGGAGACGCGGGAGATCTCACCGTCCAAAGAAAGGCCGA
Organism: Caldifarciminota bacterium; assembly: GCA_015490465.1. GTDB lineage: Bacteria > Hydrothermota > Hydrothermia > LBFQ01 > LBFQ01 > JAADCS01. The sequence continues at coordinate 7,756 of WFXS01000050.1, read as the reverse complement.
GGGCGACGGCGAAGACCACGGCCCCCCTGTTGGGTACGGGAAGGGTTCCGGGATGCCCCATGCAGACGGGACATACTGCCGTATTCGGCTCCTCCCACTCCCCCACCGGACAGGAGCAGAACATCTTGCTCTTCGTCTTCAGTTCAACGTGAACCTCCAGACCTACGGTCGGGTAGAACTTCATCGGGAAGGTAGTATAACGGGGGAGGACGTACGCCCTCCCCTGCCTTTATCTCTTGAGCAACTCCTTAAGGAGGCGGGGAACCTCCTCCGGCAGATCGGCTACGGGGACGCCTACGCTCTCAAACTTCTTCCTCTTCTCCTCGTACGTCCCTTCCGAACCCATTATTATGGCACCGGCGTGACCCATCCGCTTCTCCTTGGGAGCGGTACGGCCGGCTATGAAGGCCACGACCGGCTTGTTGAACTCCTTTGCTATGTAGTCGGCGGCGTCCTGCTCGTCCGTTCCCCCTATCTCACCGATAAGGACCACAGCCTCGGTCTGGGGGTCGTCTTTAAAGAGTCTCAGGGCGTCTATGAATTTGGTTCCGATTATGGGGTCTCCACCTATGCCTATAGCCGTACTCTGGCCGAGACCGTTGGCCGTGAGGTGGGAGACGATCTCGTAGGTCAGGGTTCCACTCCGGGATACCACCCCGATACCTCCCTCTTTGAAGATATGGCCGGGCATTATACCCACCTTGGCCTGACCGGGGGTTATGAGGCCGGGGCAGTTGGGTCCTATGATGCGGGCGCCCCTCTCCTCGGCGAAGAGCCTGGCCTTCATAACGTCGTTCACGGGTATACCCTCGGTGATGGTGACCACCAGCTTTATGCCGGCGTCTATAGCCTCCATCATGGCATCGGCCGCGAACTTCGCCGGCACGAAGATTATGCTGGTGTCCGCCCCGGTCTCTTTAACGGCCTCTTTCACCGTGTTGAAAACGGGGACACCGTGGACCTCCTGTCCGCCCTTTCCCGGCGTTACTCCACCGACCACGTTCGTACCGTAGTCAAGCATCAGCTTCGTATGGAAGGATCCGTCTCTTCCCGTAATTCCCTGAACGATTACACGATTTTCCTTCGTAAGGAGTATGGCCATAGTCGTCTATTCTACTGCCGGAGTATACTAACGATATAGGCTTAGCGGGAATTCGTAACCTTATACCTACTCGCATGGCGACAGGACGGGAAGTTTAAGGCCCTAGGGAGAATCCCGTAAGTGCTTGCTTCCTGCTCGGGAAAGAAGCTGAAGAACGGTTATCGGCCGGGCCTCACTCCCCGGATGATAATGTGGTGGAGGCTCGTCGGGATGACGGTGTGAAGCATAATGGCGGTGAGAAAAGTGCCGACGCTCGGACCCTCAGGTCTCCGTCCACTATCCTCCCTTCAAGGAGGTTGCTCCCGTCCCCGGGGGTGTCGGCAAGAATATCACCGATCAGAATCCTCACGCCCACCGTCAGGCCTTTGCCGGGGAACCTCACGTCCCCGTCCACGGTGAATACGGACATTCGGGAAAACTTTCCCCTGAACCTCACGCTCCCGTCCACGGTCTGGATTACGAAGGGGTACGGTGACGTTGAGACCGGAAAGGACCGCGGATATCTTCCTGCAACACGTTTTATTTTTCGGTTCAATGGGGATCGGAGAAGGGGAATATTGGGGGTAAGCGTGGACGAAGTGTGGTCGTAAGAGGAACAAAATCTGGATAATCACGGCGATATACCCTACCTCTCCCCGAAACGGACGGGAACATTTCAAAAGGTACCTTGACGACGTGAGGAGGAGGCGGAGGAAATAGTCCTACATCGTAAGGTACAGGTTGAGGCCGAGTTTTATACCCGTGAACGGAGGCTCGTACCTGCACACACCGGCGGAGCATACCACGTCCCCGGAGAAGGAGCCGTAGGAAGTATAGACCCGCAGAAAGGAGAAGTTGTCGTACGAGAATTCAATCACCCTGTCGGCCTTTCTACTCAGGGCGTAGTACCTTCCGGAGATGGCCACGGTTAGCCCACCGTATATGAAGGTCAGCGAAACGTAGGGCTGATCCTCCCATTCCTCCTTGTAGGGCCTCCTCCTGTACTCCCCGTAGGCTATAACTCCAAAGGGGGCGTTGTACTTCACCTCAAGGAAGGCCTGCCTCTCGTTCAGGTTCTTTCCCCAGTCAAGATGGTGGGAGCCGACTTTCACCGTAAACTGGCCGATATCCCTGTAGTAGGATGCTGCGTAGTACTTCATGACGATATTCCCGTCGTGGTTGTATGACCTTCCCAGTTCCGTGGAGAAGGTAGAGTAGGAGAGGTAAACGTTTCCGCCCATCTCGTCCCTTCCCCCCGTTGGAAGTAGACCGTACCCGTTCGCGGGGGAGGGAAGGTTGAACTCCTGAAATACCCTGTAGTAATCTTTCAACTCCGCGCCCAAAACCAGCGGCCCCGTGGTGTACTCGGCGTTTCCGTAGATACCGTATCCGTCGTTCCGGCCGTAGGTGTTTATATCGTAACCGTACCTGTAGGCCCCTTCAAGGTAGAAGGAAAACGGACCGAGGGGAAAGTTTACGTACCCTCCCGGGAGGAGGCCGGTACCTTCGTTCCGGCCGTAGAGGTCGTAGAGAGAAAGGTTAAGCCCCAGTTCCACCGGGCCAAAGGTAGGCGTGGCGTACAGGCCACCGAGGAGGAGGGTATCCCTGTCCGACGAGTAGTATATCCATCGCCTTTTAACGCCGGCGTAGGCCCGGAAGAAAGAGTACCCTAAGTGCACACCCCTCAAAGTCGCCTCTAACAGAGCCTTATCATCGTCCGATAGAAATAGGGATAGGCCCCGGCCGAACGCGAGGGGTTCGTCTCCGATGGATAGGCTCAGATTTCCGAAGTTCCTGCGAACGTAAAAGCGGAAGACGTTAAGGGAGTAGGTATCGCCGTGGAGGGAAGCGGGAGCGTAGGGTCTGTAATCCCTCAGCTGGAGGAAGAGTTCGCCACCGAAGGGATAGGCGGTGAACTTTACCTCGTTGAGGCTCTTCACGCTGTCGGCGTACCAAAACGTCCCGCCGTAGGAGGCGGTGAAAGAGAGGAGATATATCATCTCAGGTTGAGGGCGCGTTTTATCATGTCAACGAGGCGGGGGTTGAATCCGAATATCTTCTTCTTCATTTTGCCGCCCTTCTCGTACACGATCACGGTAGGTAGGCCGAAGACACCGTACCGGGAGGATATCTTCTTACCCTCGTCTATTATTATCGGAAAGTTCCAGCCGTGGGATCTGGCCATCTGACGAACCCTGTTGATGTTCCGCTTGCTGTCCTGACTTATGGCGATGATTATCACGTCATCCCTCTTACCGAACTCCCTGTTGAGTTTGTCCAGTTCCTCGTCGCAGTGGTTGCACCAGGTAGCCCAGAAGTCAAGGATTACGTGCTTCTCCTTCATGAGGCTGTCCACGTTTACCCTGTTGCCGTATATGTCGGTTGCCACGAAGGTCAGGAGCCAGATCATTGCGATATTACCCTCACTTTGAGCTGCCTGAAGATGCGCGGGTCGTCGTTGAGATAAACCCTTACGGTGATGTCTCCGGTGTCAACGGTGGTGGGATATACGGCAAAGTACATGCCGTGGTCGGGAGTTGTAGCCCCGGCGGACAGGGTATTGCTTACCATGTTCGTGTCGCTCAGGCACACCCCCCAGCATATGGTATTGCCCCAGTCCCTCGGTATACCGGAGAGTTTGAAGGTCAGGTTGAGATCCCTGTCCGTACGGTTCTCCATACGCAGGTATACGGTGGTGTACTGGTTGAGGGGAGCGGTGGTATCCCCATCGTTGGAGACGTTGGAAAGGATGTAGGTACCGGCCTTCGCCTGATAACTGCCCACCACCTTCTTGTCCGAGGAGTTCACTACGACGGTGACGTATAGGTTTTCCGTATTCCACGAAGTATCCACGACGAACTCGGCGTGGGTGGAGTTGGTGCCGGCCCTTACGGCGTAGTTGGAGTGCGGTTTGACCGATCCGGAAGGCAGGGGAGCGTTGTACTCCGTGAGCATGGTACGTACAACGTCAGATGCGGCCTTTCCGGGGTTGAGGGAGACGTCTATTACGGCGAGGGAGTCGCCCACAGTGGACGTGGCGGTGATGGAGTATTTAGGAACGTTCTGTGCGCGCTCCTTTATTAGGTTTACCCATCGGGATACGTAGTCTCCCCGTTGGGTGTCGTCGTACCCGTGTTCGCTGTAGTCCCCGCCGATTATCGTAATCGGTACCCCATCGGAGGTGCTAAGGCCGTAGAGGGAGAGGAGGGAGTCGGTGTACGTCGTGTACAGGGGATCCCCGGTATAGGGGTCGTTGGCGTGGTACCTTACGACCACGAGTTTGTCACCGTAGGCACCGTCAAGGGAGTCTATTATCTCGTTCGCCCCCTTACAGGGAACGCACAGGTAGTTGGTAACCTGCTCAACCACGACGGGGTAGGGGAGGCCCCCATCGGCCTCCCCGTCCTCATCCTTCTTCTTACACGCCGTCAGGACCACGAGTCCCGCGACTAAAACTGCAAGAGCTTTCCGTACCATTTCCTGCCACCTATTCTAACCTCGTAGAAGTACACGCCTCTGGGTAGAGATGTGCGGTACGTGGTCTCACCCTTGAGCTTGAAAGCGTCGGAGAGTATCAGCCTTCCGTCTGCCGTGTATACCTTTACCTTTGCCTCTTTGCTCTCGGAAGAGTACATGTAAATACCGCTCCTATCGGCCTTCACGCTGGCCATCCATCCCTTACGGAGGCCGGGATCCTCGTCCACGTCCACGGAACTGGCGAAGCTGTACGTTCCCACGCCCCAGACCTTGTGGTCGTCGTCGCTCTGTACGAACATCACTGCGACCATGTGGTTTATGTCAAGGCCCGGATCCGAATACCACGTTGGGTGAGGAAGGAAGAAGTCAAGGGAGTACGTGGTCGTCCCTCCCGTATCCGTGGCCGTATAGGTCGTATCTATCATGTGCCTGAACTTCATCACGTGGAAGTCCGTGCCGTTGGGGGCGTTGTAATATACGCTATCCTGAACGATCACCACCCTTAAACGGTACGGTTTAGCTACCATGGTACCGAACTGGTGAACCGTGAAAGTTATACGGCCATGTATCCCGGCTGAGTCCTCGTAAAGGAACGTGTTGGTGATGGCCGTGTCCGTTGTAAACTCCATAGGTGTAGTCCTGTAGGTTTCCTCAGAGTTTACGTAGGATGCCCAGCTGGTGTAGTTGTAAGCAGCATTAACGACGCCGTTTATGTACACCCATGGTACAGCGCTAACCTTATAGTACAGAACCCTCTGTCTCTGGGGCATGGTGTCGTACTTGTAGAAGGGGTCGTTGTTGCTTCCGGGCCACCAGGTATGGTAGGTTATCATACCGATATGGTAGCCGGAGGCGTCCACGTGAGAACCGTAGATGGAAAGCTGGTATGGGTCGGCTGAGGCACAGGGACCACAGTTGTGCTGGGTAAACCTCTCAAAGAGTACCATCATGGGCCTATCGTAGCCGTATATGTACCCGGTTATAGTGTCGTTGGATAGGTTCTGGTCTGCGGAGAGCTCGGTTATGATGTAGTACTTGTAGTAGTAAAGGTTGTTGGGTGTGAAGGAGGGGAAGGAAACGGAGGCCGTGTCCATAGCGTTGAGGGTGCCGGAGTACGTGGCCGTCTGATCGTAAACCGTGTTTCCGTAAGGGTCCTCAAAGATGAGCCTCACGGGAACGGAGCTTATAGGGTTGAGGCCGTAGTTCTGTATGCGTACCGTGGGAGTGAACGTGGATGGAACGTATTCGGGACTCGTGAGGGCAACGGGACGGGCGTCCGTATCGTACGGGGCGTATATCTCAACGTCATCTATGTACCAGTTGTCTGCGTCCGTACCCGTATAGCGGAAGGCCACGTACACGGTTGGGTTTCCCGCAAATGCGGAAAGGTCTACGATAACGGGATCGCCGTCAAAACCGCTTATGCTATGGCTACCCGGCGTCATATCAAGGACGAGGGTAAACGTGGAGGTGTCCGTCTGGGATGTGGTGGAGACGAGTATCTGGTGGCGATCTCCGTACCCACTCCAGTAATCCTCGTCCTCGTAAAATATGAGGTAAACCGTACTTACGCTTGACAGATCTACGGCCGGAGTGACGAGCCATTCGTCTTTGGCGTTGCTCTGGGGAACGAAGTTAACCTTTGCCGAATACGCCCCGGAGTGGGCTTTTGTAGCCGTCTGATACCACGAGTCTCCGGTTCCACCACCGAGATCCAGAACCGCCCATCCCGACGGAGGGACGGAGGTCTCAAAGCTTTCCTGTAAAAGCGTGCCTGCTGCAACTATAAACCACATACTTTGGTATTGTACAGGAGAGTTTCAGGTATCTGGAAAGGATTAGCATCCGTTGGATACCCCGAAGGTGGTCTACCTTTCCCTTCTCAGGTGTATTGTTATATCTTATCAGGGGTAGGCCACTATTATATAGGGGTACTATACAGTGGTGCAATTGTATTGCCGCATACCACCGTTCCGGCTGGCGGCGGGGGTGTAGTCATAGGGGAGTGTTAAGAAGTTATAATACTGTTTGTCGGGATAGTAGCGCCCTCACCTGATGATTCACCACGGCATCGGGGTATTCTCTGGCCTTCTTCAGCCACCTTTTTACCGTCCTCTCCGATACCTCCAGTATCACCGCTATTTCTCGTATGCGAAGGCCCCGACGCCGAAGGAAAACCGCCTTCACCTCTTTCTTACGCATCCGCATCCTCTACCTCCGGGTTCTTTACAACCGAAATCCCTTCTAAAGGAGGAACTTCAAGGTGTTTAGGGATGGATAGAACCCACTCGTATCTATCAACCTTATAGCCGGCACGCTCAACATACTCCTGAGTGTTTTCGTATTTTCTCTTTAGGGCGTCGGGGTCTATTCTGGGGCTACTCTTAGCCTCCACTATACGGGCAACGACCTTCCCGTCCTTATCCTCGTAGATATAAACGGCATCGGCATACTTTTTGCGACTCTCAAGGTCTGGTTTAAGAACTACCTTGACGTTTCGGGGTTTTACCTTAGAACTTCCAACAAGGTGTAATTCCCTGTGCCATACTTCGCTTTCCATGAGATCCCTTATATCAAGTAGAATCTGGGCGATGATACGAAGGTCTGGGTTCTGGATCTGATTTATAAGGTCTTTATCGGGATTCACGTTAAGATTATAAGGTTGTCCGGGGTTTGAGGAGGCAAAAAGGTTAAGCCTTTCACGTATAGAAGTCTGCTTGTACTTCTCTGCGGCTTCGGTAAGGAAGTCGTAAAGTTTCCGGGGTTTGTGGATGTATGCCCGCAGGGTGCGGCCGACCTCTGAAGCCGGGGGGTAGTTGTTCAGGATGTTGCGGATCTCCTCACGTAGCACCTCGTGAAGGTTGAAGGGGGCTTTTAGCTTTTGAGCGTAGTGCTTTGCTTTGGCGAGGGTGAAGATGGCGTTGTTAAGAGCAAAATACAGGTGGGCGGAGGGTTCGCCCTCCCAGAGGCGGGAAACGAAGGGAATGTCTTGGTCAAAGAAGTAGAGCCATAGAGTAGCCTTCGCCAAGGGTTCAAGGGCTACGAGATTGGCACGCTTTAGGCCGTACTCGGCTCTCTCTTGGGGGGTGAGCATACGGAAGACAAGGCCGTAAAACTCCGTTTCATCATTAACACCGTCAAGGTTTATGTTCTCGGCTAAGCGTTTAGCCGTCTCCATAAGGTTAAACCTCTCCACGT
>WFXS01000049.1 GCA_015490465.1 Caldifarciminota bacterium | reverse complement strand
GCGCGGGGGAACACCTCGTCAGATGCCGGAAGGTCAACCACCGTCTCAACCTCACCCGACGCCGCACCGACGACGTAGATCCCGGAGTCTTCCCCCTTCAACTGCGCCGAAACGAGGACCTTGCCGGACAGGTTATCGGGTAGGAAAGGATAGGTTTCCGGGGGGGGAGGTTTGAAGTAAAACCTCTCACACGAGAGGAGGAGTACGAGGATCCATCCCCACCTTAAGGGACGCATAAAGTCTATTCTACGGCAGTACGCAACCTACAGGGGCATAGGGGTTATTTCCGACCGTACTTCCTCCGTATCGCTCCGATGAGTCCAAACAGGTACCACAGGAAACCTACGAGGGACAGAAGGGGAGGTATGAGGAAGCCGAAGGCCACAAAGGGGGTAGTACCCCCGTAAATGGGGACATCCCCTACCAGTACGCCCCGCCTGTAGAGGGGTAACTCCTTCAGTACCCTGCCGTCCGCATCCACTATGGCGGATATCCCCGTCTTCGCCGCCCTGACCATAGACCTTCCCGTCTCCACGCTCCTCAGGATGCCGAGGTAGTAATGTTCCACCGGACCCACGCTCCTTCCGAACCATCCGTCGCTCGTTATGACGACGAGTAGGTTCGCACCGTTCCTCACCAGTCTCCAGCCGATGTACGGGAATATGGACTCGTAGCATATCATGACCCCTAACCTCAGGTCCCCGAGGGCTACGGGGTAGAACCCCCTCCCCCTGCGGTAGTTCCCCTGACCGAGGTTTATACTGCGGATGAATTGGGGAAGGTACTCGTAGAAAGGGTAGTTCTCCCCGAAGGGAACGAGACGGACCTTATCGTAGTGGCCGACTATTTCCCCCGTCGTGTCCACGAGGAGCGCCCGGTTGTAGAACCGTAACCCTCCCTTACCACTCTCCACCCCCGCCGTACCGAAGAGGAACGGGGCGCCCGTCTCCTCCGTTATCCGCTTGACCCACCTTTGGGAACCCCTTGAGAAGCGGTGTACGCCCGGAAACGCGGACTCGGATCCAACGACTAAGTCAACGCGCTCACCTTTCAAACGATTTAGAAGCTGAGAATAGGCCGAATCCACCTCCCTCCACTCCTTCGGATCGTACGCGAGCCGGGGGAGGACGTTGGGCTGGAGGACGGCGACCTTTACCCTCTCTACCGGTTCACCCGGAGAGTACACCGCCCCCCAGAGGAGAGCCAGAGCGATCACTATACCGGCGACGATCCACCTGCGAAGGTAGAGGAGGGTGCCGACCAGAACCACGAAGAAGGAGAGGAAGTACACGCTCCCTATAGCCGCGAGCGAGAGGAAGGGGGACTTAAGCAGGCTAACGCCGAGGGGGGACCACGGGTAGGAGAGGTCCCCGAGGAGTTCACCCCTCCAGAACTCCCACATCACCCATACGGAAGGAGAAAGTACGGCGAGGGCAATGGGGGACCGGATACGGCTCACACTCCATCCCCAGAGGGCGTATGTCAGAGAGAGGGCGGACGTGAGCAGGAGGACGCCAAAGACGAGGAGGGGGCGGACATAACCCGGTACGTGTAGGTTGAGGATCCAGGCCGAGTGGTAGAACCAGTACGGGAAGGCTATCGCGAACGCGGTCAGAAAGGGACGTTTACTTTCCCTGACCGACCAGACGTAGAGGGCTATTGCTATAAAAGGCAGAAAAGGTATAAAAAAAGGGCCGCTCCCCAGAATAAGGAGAACGGCCGCAAGTAGAGACAGGAGAGGGACCTTACTTCGTCTCGGTAAGGTTATCAAGGTTGAGCTTTTCAATTGGCAGGAGCTGGCGGCTCTTTATCTCCTCGGCGAACTTCTTAACCTCAGAGACGTCCTCGGCCATACTGAACTTCGGCAAAGGCATGGTCATACCGAGGTGTTTGGCCATGATCTTCTGGGCCTCCTGAGGGTTCTGCTCTATGTACTGTATGGCCTTCTTCAGGGCCTTCCTGATCCTGTCTATGGCCTCCTTCCGGAGGGATACGTTAACCGCGGAGGTTATTCCGTTTCCGTCTATAACCGTTCCCTTGAATATAACGTTCTCGGCGAGTATGCGGTACCCCTCCTTACCCCGGAAGTAGGAGAGGTAAGGTTCCGTGAGGTACAGGGCGTCCACCCTGCGGGTGTCCAGAGATACGTCCATCTCCTCAAGGGAGAGACCTATGAACTCCGCTCTGCCCATCGTGGTATCGGAGGTATCCTGAGGGATGAGGTCCGTGAACGCAGCATCCAGTATCACGTTATAACGGGTGTTCTCGTAGTACCCTATACGCTTTTTGGCGAGATCCTTAAGTTCCTTAATCGCGGTGTCCTTCACCACTATACCGTCACCCCTGCCCTTGGAGTAGTAAAGGAGACGGACGAGTTTCATATCGCCTCCAGTCTTCATGAGCATGTAGGTGAAGTCTATGCCGAAGGAGGCGTACAGCGCACCGCTTACGGTGTTGTCAAACTCGTCAACTATTTTAGATACCTCGTTGGGTTTGTACTTTATCCCCACCTCCTTAAAGAACCCCTTCTCCTCGGCAACCCAGAAGGGGAGGCTTCCGGGATCCAGCACGGTGGCTACCTTTACCTCTATTTCCCTGGCCCTCTTCCCGGGCTGGGCTATTATGTACACTAAGAAGCCCGCGAGGAGGATGTTCAGGACGGTAAAAATAAGGTTCTGCGTTCTCAGGCTCAACTTCATAGACGTTATTCTAAGCCTGCCCCGGGGTCGGGTCGGATTTAAGGCGTACTATCAGGAGGATCAGGCCGATGAGCATCAGGCCTATAGCTATCCACTGGTTGAACGTGAAACCGAGTACGTAGGCGTTTGGCTCGTACGTCCTCGTGAAGTCAACTAAGAATCTCACCATGGGCGTGAAGATGAGGGCGAGGGCGCCCACCACGCCGGGCTTACGGGTGCCAATCCTCTTGAGGAGGAAGAGGTAGAGGAGGAACAGAATGGCGTCACCGATGGACTCGTATATCTGGGACGGATGTACAGGAACGTCTCCGAAGTGGAGGTGAGGTTCGGACCCCGGAGGGTACACCACTCCCCACGGGAGGTCGGTGGGTTTACCGTAGCAACATCCGTTAAAGAAGCATCCCCACCTTCCTATGGCTATTCCGAGGGTTATGCCCGGTATGGTGGCGTCTAAGACCGCCCAGAAGTTCCACCTGTACTTCCTTATGAACCAGAGGATGGGTACGGCACCCAGGAGTATACCGTAAAAGGTAAGTCCACCCTGCCAGACGGCCAGAATCTCCCCCGGATTGCGCTGGAAGTAACTCCAGTGCTGTATCACGAAGGCGAGACGGGCCCCTACCACTCCGAATATCATGGAGTAAACGGCCACGTCCCAAACCTTGTTCTCCGGAATACCGAAACGTTTGAGATGCTTTGCTGCGAACCACACGCCGAGGAGGATGCCGAGGGTGACGAGGACCCCGTACGTTCTCAGCTGGAAGAACCCGAAATCAAAAAGGACAGGATGCATTCTTTACATTTTACGGCCGTTCCTTCACCGTTCACCCTTCAACCTTAAACTAAGCACCCTAAGAACACCTACAAAGGAGGTAGAGCAAGGGTGGAGATCAGGATAATCGTACCTGAGGAGAAGAAGCTGGACGTCTTCGGCGTCTACGATGAGAAGATAAAGGAACTTAGGCGTATGTACCCCTCCGTCAAGATACACGCGAGGGGGAGCGAGCTCCGGATAAGGGGGTCCCAGGGCGACGTGGAGATGGTGAAGGAGCGCATCATGGGTATGATGCGGGGAGAATGGGATCCTCTTGAGGCCGCCGTGGAGGATTACGAGGAGGAGCTTCCGGAAGACGGTACGATCGTAACCTTCAAGAAGAGGATAAAGCCCCTTACACCGAAGCAGCTTGAGTACGTCAAGGCCATAGAGAGGAACGACGTCGTTTTCGCCATCGGGCCAGCCGGCACCGGTAAGACCTTCCTCGCCGTGGCCATGGCCGTTAAGTACCTGAGGGAAGGACGGGTTGAGAGGATAGTTCTGACGAGGCCTGCCGTGGAGGCGGGCGAGAGCCTCGGTTTCCTTCCCGGATCCTACGAGGAGAAGGTTTACCCGTACCTCATACCCCTGTACGACGCCCTGTACTCCATGATACCCTACGACCGGGTTCGCCGGATGATGGACGCGAGGGTGGTGGAGGTGGCCCCTCTGGCCTACATGAGGGGAAGGACCCTCTCCGACGCCTTCATAATATTAGACGAAGCCCAGAACACCAAGACCGTACAGATGAAGATGTTCCTGACCCGTATCGGTCCCCGTTCCAAAGTGGTTATAACCGGGGACATAACCCAGATAGACCTTCCCAAACACATGGAATCCGGTCTGGTTGAGGCCGAGAGGATCCTTCAGGGAATAGAGGGAATAGAGTTCGTGTACTTCGGTAAGGAGGACGTTTCAAGACACCACATAGTGAAGCGTATAATAGAGGCGTACGATAAGTTCGGAAAGTAATGAGCGATCGCATACTCCGGGCCCTTATAATCTCCCTCACCGTAGCCCTCTCCGCCCTCTTTTTCCGTCCACCTTTCCGTTTTAAGCTCGGTCAGGTATCCCAGAGGACGATAATAGCCGACAGGGAGGTGATCGTTGAGAAGCCGAGGAAGGTTTACGTTCAGGACTCAATCCGTATAGTCTCCGAAGTGCCACCGGTTTACAGACCCGTACCCTTCCTCTCCCACGTTGATAGGGTTTACGACTCCCTCGTTAAGGTCATAGATCCGAAGAGGGCGAGAGAACTCAGGGATAAGGCCATAGTGTACCTCCAGAAGGGTGTGATCTCACCGAAGCCCTCAGGCACCGTTATAGTGTACGAGAACGGGAACTTCCGCATGATACCGGCCGACGTACTTAAGTCTCCCTCCGAAGTTTGCTTTGAGAACGATACCCTCTGCGCCTTCATAACCCCCACTCTCGTCCCCGACTCTTCACTCTGGAAGGCCTACACGAGGCGTGTACTTGAGGAGAGGTTGAGCAGGGTGGACTACGTCATAAACCCCGGTGAGATAATAATCTCCAAAGGGGAGATAATAGATTCCACGGCGTACCGGATCCTTAAAGCCTACGAGAAGGTCACGGTGGGTCCACGGCGAATAGCCTACGTAGCCCTTTCCCTCATGATGGCCCTCGTCCTGCTCGTGATCTTCTACAGCCGCAAGTGGGACGTTCCGTCCGGTGCGTCCGTCTTCGTATTCTCCATGGGCCACGTTCTGGAGCTAGCTCTGCACTACTTCTTTGACCTGCCCCCCTTCGTAACCCTGATGCCCTTCGTGGCCCTATCCGTCGGGGTTCTGGATACGTCCACCATGGCCATAGGCCTTACCCTCATAACCTCCGTTATACGGGGAGTGTCCTACGACTTCTCCCTCCTCCTGCCTCTGTACATCGGATCCATGGCTGCCGCCTCCGCCTTCAGCGTTAAGTTCTTCAAGCGGAGGGCCCACTACTTCTTTATCGCCCTGATAGTTACCCTCTTCGGAATGGCTTCGCTTCTGGTTTCCACGCCCTTTATAAACATGACGAAGGAAGATCTCCTTATGGCCTCGGCCATTACCTTCGGCGTCTCCATCGTATCCGTCGGCCTGTACGCCGTCCTCATCCCCATGATAGAGGCCCTATTCCGTAAGACCACGGAGCTCTCCTACATAGAGCTGGCCTCCCTCAACCACCCCCTCCTGAAGGAGCTCTCCGAAAAGGCCCCCGGCACCTTTGCCCACTCCATCATAGTCGGGAACATGGCCGAAGCCGGGGCCCGTGCCGTGGGTGCAAACGAGACCATCGCCAAATTGGGCGGATATTACCACGACATCGGCAAGATCTACAACCCTGAGTACTTCATAGAGAACCAGACGGGCGGAGAGAACCCCCACGACAAGCTGGACCCCGTAAAGAGCGCCCAGATCATAATCTCCCACGTTAAGAAAGGGGTTGAGCTGGCCAAAAAGTACCGTCTGCCTCAGGAGATAATAGACATCATCCAGACCCACCACGGGGACACCCTCCTGTGGCCGTTTTACAAGAAGGCGAAGGATCTGGGCCTTCCCGTTAAGGAGGAACAGTTCAGATACCCCGGTCCCCGTCCCCGTACTCCGGAGGAGGCGATCGTTATGCTCGCGGACTCGTCGGAGGCCGCATCGCGCAGTGCCGAAACCGAGGAGGAGATCAAGAGGATAGTTGACTCCGTCTTTGAGCAGAGGATAAAGGAGGGTCAGCTGGACCTCGTACCCCTCTCCCGCAGGGACCTTGAGAGGATAAAGGACGCCTTCGTACCCATAATGATGACCTTCAGGCACCAGAGGCCGAAGTACCCGTCACCCGACGAGTAGGTTGAAGCACTCCTCTATAACCGGTCTTATGGGGGAAAACTGGAACTCCTGAACCTCCCTCTGCTCGCTCCTCAGTATCAGGGAGTGGGTCAGTGCCATGGCGGTGTCGGTGTCGTACCCGCTCACGTCAACCCTCCTTATCGGCATGCCCGATATATCCGAGAGCATGGACACGAACTCCCCCCTCGTCATAACCGTTGATGCGAGGTTGAAGGTCCGGCCGAAAACTTCCCTGTCCGCGATGGATATTACGAAGTCCGCTACGTCTTCGGCGTTTACGAGACTCATGTACGCCCCATCGTACCCGTAGAGGGGAACGAACCCCCTCCTTACCATCACGTCCAGGTAGAACCTCCTGAGCCACGATCCGCATCCCACGACCCATCCGGGACGGACTATACTTACCCTCCTTCCCTCCTCCATGGCCCGGAGTACCGGTCTCTCCTGCAGGGAGTAGTGCCTCTGAAAGGATATGGGCCGGAGTGGGGAACTCTCCGTAGCTTCCCCCTCACCGTACACGAGACTTCCGGACAGGAAGATCGTACCCTCCGGTCCACACCTCATCAGCCTATCGTTGGCCCACATACCGATCAGGGAGACCAGAAACCTTTTAATGGGTGTGGACCCGGCCAGTCGGGCGGCGTGTATAACCGTGCCGGCGCTTCTGACGGCAGGGCAGGGGACCCTCCAGAGGGGCGCCCTCACCTTGTGCGGGTACCGGACCTCCCGCCTGTGTTCCAGAATTAGAAGGGATCTCTTCAGGGAAACGAGCCGTTTTAAGATGGCACCTCCTACGAAACCGGAAGCGCCGAGAAGAAAGAACTCATAATCCATACTCCCTCAACCTCCTCTCGTACTCCTCCTGTATCCTCAGGCCGTGACCGGAGACGTGGGCCTTGAATATCTCATCCCCGACCACCACCTCGTCCATTCTGTGGCCTCTACGAAGGAACCTCCTCAGCTGTAGAGTCCTTAAGTACGATTCGGGCAACAGGCGGGCCAGGATCTCCAGAAAACGTTTCAGTATCGCGAAGGGCTTCACTTCCACCGCTGACCTTCGGGGTGAGAAGTTGGGAAACCTCCCGTAAACCCAACGGTTCTGCTCCAGTATATTCTCGTAAACTTCCTTGCCGTACACGGGGAGCATCTGGGCGAACTCCCTCGCCTGATAGTAGTTCTCAGGCTCAAACCGGAAGTTTCCCTCTCCCACGAAGAAGTTGGGACAGAGACCGGGAAACACCTTAACTAAGAGCATGACGAAGAGGCGTGCCGTGTAAAGTCTGCCCCTACCGGTTATTATTAACAGGTCAAGGTCGTCCCTATCGTTAGCGTTTCCCGTGGCCACGCTCCCGGTTACGAATATCCCCCGCACGAAGGGAAGGGAGGCGAGCAGGCGGAGGGCGAGACGATTTTCCTTAAGTATACGCCGGGCATTCTCGGCCCCTTCCCGACTCCTTTTCAGGCATTCCCTCCGCAGGGCGTAACGGGTTCCGTCGGTGAAAACGTCCATCCGTTTAAGGGCCCTCTTAACGGTATCCGGATCAACCTTTATCGGCAGGAACGTGCGGACCTCCTCCGGTGTAAGGGCGTGGTCAAATATGTCGGCGTAGAGAAGTACCCTCAGTATCTCACGCTTCAGGTCGCATGACGTATAACGCATACTCCCCCACGTACTTCAAGGGTGTGAGGTTCAATACCCCGTCTATTCGCCAGAGCATTCGGGATAGGGCAGGGGGATACCTGTGGTGCCTGTACCATGCCGGATAGAGTATGCTGTACCCCCTGAAGTACTCCACCCTCCACCCCTCCATAGACCGGAGGATGTCGGAGTAGGACAGGGGCCTGCTGTCCAGAAACTTGTTGGAGGAGTACCCTCCCCACCTGCCGAGGCGCGCGAAGGCCCTCTTCGGTCTGAGGGTTAGGAGATAAAAGAGCATATCAAACAGGTAGGGCTTGTTTACGCAGGAGAACACGAGGAGGGTGTTCCTATGGGATACCCTGAGGAGGGCTTCCGAAAGTCTCCTTAGATCTTTAACCGTGTTAAAGGCGCCGAAGTAGGAGTATACGAGGTCAAACTTCTCCCGTATGTCCAGTTCCTCAACGCTCCCGTGCAGGTAGACGAACCGGTCTTCACCTAAACGACTTCGGGCCACATCTATCATGGCTCTGGAGACCTCTACGCCCCATATCTCCGCATCCGGGAAGACCGAGGCGAAGAACTCCATATCAAGGCCGGGGCCGAACCCTATCTCAAGTATCCTCTTCGGCCTGTCCCTCAGGTGTCTGAGGGTCTGACGCCGGAAATCCTCCCGGAGGGTCTGCAGGACGTAGTTCCCCTCGTATCTCCTTAAAAAGTCCCTCGCATCCTCATCGTAGTACCTTCCTACCTCCTCGTAGTACGGGTCCATAAACGGAATTGTAAGGCCGACTCAATAGCCCTTCAAGATCCTGCGGCCGAGGAGATAGAGGAACGCAACGATGAGCGGGAGTGCGCCTATCCACTTTAGCGTCCCGGCGATGGAGGCTATAGATGCCCACGGTCTTAGATTCGGGAAGGCGAGCGCAGAAACCGAAAGCGTAGCGTTTTCCAGAATATCCAGTAGTTTCGCGCTTAGACAGAGAAAAGGGGATTGCGTTGAGGCTGAAGGGCGGCTCTACCGAGCCATCGTAATCGTTGCTGAAGGGAGAAAGGGGAAATACCCTTAAAGAGTCTAAGCCTCTCAAGGAGGAAGAAACCGTGGAAGG
>WFXS01000048.1 GCA_015490465.1 Caldifarciminota bacterium | reverse complement strand
GGTGTAGGGGGTGGGGCCGTCTATCGCTGCCACGTTTTTCCCCGCCACCCGGTAGAACGTACCCCTTATTCCGAAGGGTTTCGTGATGGCGGAGATGAAGGCGGCCAAGAGAATACGAGGAAGCCCCGCCTCCCTTATGGCCAGCTCCATCGTCCAGGGGCTTCCCAGACCTATGCCGTACGGACTCTTCGTCACGAAGCGGGAGAGGAGTCGCGCCCAGAAGGAGGGCTTTATCTCGTCTATGGGGTACGCCCTGCCCTGAGATATGGCGACCACCTTCTCGCTTACGAAGACAATGTCCCCCTCCTTGAGGTGGGGCCTTACGTATCGGGCCACCACGTCCACTATATCCTCACCGGGCTTTATAACGTGGGTCTTTACGGGGTACCTCGCCCATACCTCTCCGTTTACGTCTATGGTGAGGCTCTTTCCGGGATTGGGTTTGAGTTCCACGGATGTATTCTACTCCCGGAAGGTTATGGTCTCTACGATGGAACCGTTTACTCCGAGACATCCTTCTACTTTTGCCGGTTTGTTTGAAGACGCGACACAGGTATATCGTACGATTTATCCCGATCCTATGAAATTTGAAAGTTCAACTTCTAAGAACCGGGAACCTCATTTCAAAATCTCGGTACTTCCCGTAATTTCCTGCTCATTTGATAGAGTATATCTCCCGTGATATGATTAATTTTTGCGACGTCCACGAACCCCCTTACAATTTCCTACTATGAGAGAGTACGTAGCAAAGATAAAGGGTATGACCTGCCCCCACTGCGCCATGAAGGTAAAGAAGGTTCTTGAGAACGCCGGCTATAAGGACGTTCAGGTCTCCCTTGACAAGGGGGAGGCCCGTTTTAAGAGCGAGGAAGAGGTGTTCTTTGAGGAGGTGGCCGAGGCCGTCTCTAACGTCGGGTACGAGGTAGTTGAACTTAAGGAGGCTTAATGCGGTAAACCTTAACCCACGGGGGTACTCCGTCCTTAGAATCGTTGTCCATGCTCGTTAAGGACGGTAAGGTCATATTTGAGAAACACAAGGAAGGAACCGCCCGTTTTCCCGTTCCGGACTTCCCGGTTGAGTACGGTATACCGGAGGAGTTGAGGAGGAGGGTACCCCTTAACCTGCCCGAAGTTCCGGAGAACGAGGTCGTCAGACACTACGTACGGCTCTCCCAGAGGAACTGGGGTGTGGATATAGGCTTTTACCCTCTCGGTTCCTGTACTATGAAGTACAACCCCAAGTTCAACGAGGACGTTTCCCGTCTCCCCGGCTTCACCCACCTGCATCCCCACGCACCCATCCACCTCGTACAGGGCGCCCTCAGGCTGATGTACGAGCTTCAGGAGTACCTGAAGAAGCTCACAGGAATGGACGGGATCACGCTCCAGCCGGTTGCCGGCGCCAGCGGAGAGTTGACGGGTATCTTCATGATAAAGGCCTACCTGAAGCACAGGGGAGAAGGTCACAGGGACGAAGTTTTGATCCCGGACTCCGCCCACGGTACGAACCCCGCAACGGCCTCCATGGCCGGCTTCAGGGCGATTGAGGTGAAGTCCAACGATAAGGGTACACTGGACGTTGAGGACCTTAAATCCAAACTTTCCGACAGGACGGTCGGCCTGATGATCACGAATCCCAATACCCTCGGCCTCTTTGAGCGGGACATACGGGAGATCACGGATCTGGTACACAGGGCCGGTGGTCAGGTGTACATGGACGGCGCCAACTTCAACGCCATAATGGGGTGGGTGAGCCTATCCGACCTCGGCATAGACGTTGTACACCTGAACCTTCACAAGACCTTCTCAACTCCCCACGGCGGAGGGGGGCCGGGTGCGGGTGCCGTTCTGGTAAAGGAGCATCTGAAACCCTTCCTTCCCGTACCCACGGTTGAGTACGATGGGGAAAGAGGGGTGTATTACCTTGACTGGAACAGACCCCTGAGCATAGGGAAGGTCCACGCCTTCTACGGCCACTTCCTCGTGATGGTCAGAGCCTACGCCTACATTCTCTCCATGGGTGGGGAAGGCTTGAGACAGGCGGCCGCCGACGCAGTCCTGAACGCCAACTACCTGAGGCACCTCATAGAGGGAGAGTACAGAATATCCTACCCCACCCGGAACATGCACGAGTTCGTCGCCACGGCCATGCCCATAAAGAGGGAGACCGGCGTAAGGACGTACGACATAGCCAAGAGGCTCCTTGACTACGGCTTCCACGCCCCGACGGTGTATTTCCCGCTTATAGTACCGGAGGCCCTTATGATAGAGCCAACGGAGACGGAGACGAAGGAGACGCTTGAGGCCTTCGCCGAAACCCTCATAAAGATAAAGAAGGAGGCCTACGAGAACCCGGAGGTTGTGAAGACCGCTCCCCATACCACACCGGTGAGACGTCTGGACGAGGTGAAGGCCGCCAAACAGTTAAAGGTTAAGTGGGAAGGTAGTTAGCCCCCTTAGAATGGAGATCATGTTCTTTCTGTTTTCACTGTCGCCTAAGGTGCCGGTTAGCCTCTACATCTACGAGGAACACTGGGGAGCAAAGATACCCCTTGCCAGACTGGAGGGAAAGAAGGGGGTTTCTCTGAGAACCATAGGGGCGAAGACCTTCTACTGCCGCATAGAGGTTCCCGACTCCATCCTGAATCCGGATAAATGGAAGAGCCTTAAGGAGAGGTACGTTATGTTTCAGGGGACGGATCTGCCTACCTACCACTTCAGATACAGGTACGGGGATATGGTTAAGGAGGTGGAGACTTACGGCCCACCGAACGTTAACCCCTTCCTCGGAGCCGTTTTTAAGACCGTCATGCAGACACCCTGTGAGGTAGAGGTTAAGCCGAAAAATATAACCCTTGAATGGGAGGAGGTGGACGTAAGGCGTAAGCCCATACCCGCCGGAAAGTACGAAGCCCTCATAGGTAAGACGGAGGTTAAAGGAAAGGATTACGATCTGGCTTACGACCTCCTCAAACGCTTTGGCCATACGGCCTTTACGGGCGTGGTCCTTATGGACAGTAAGAAGAGGACGTGGCTCGTAAGGATCAGGGTGGAAATATAGTGTCTCCGAAAGTAGAACGGGAATAGAAGGGATGATGCCCGGGTGTAGGGATTTGTAAACGTTGGTGCCGCAGCGATGGGGTGATGATCTCTGCCGCCGTAAGACCCCCGTTAACAGTTGTCGTACTTCTTCTGAAGGAGGGGGCAGTTCAGACGTCATTAGAATTTTCATAGCGGGAATCCCAGTTCTCTGAAATCGGATTTACGGATTTTGGGGGTGCATGCGGAGGCATTTCCCCGTATATCCTGGGATGGGAAGCGTACCCGTCTGTGGATTCCGGGATGCTGGAAATCAACGTCTGAGTTCAACTGTCCTGCCTCCGAACTCACTTCTTCACCATCTGAGTACCGGAACGCGGTAAAAAGCCCGGCCGCTCCCGAGAACCGGACCTGTGGAGATGAGGCGGGAACGGGATGGGATAGTACCATGTGGTACAGAGGCGACCTCAGAGTTTCTTTGGCATGAGGAACAGATGTCAGAGGGTACGTTTATCTCCCCACCAACTTCGGCAGCGATTACGTTGGCCCGGTAGAGCCACTTTACAGCCGCAGCGTAATCCCCTTTTCCCTGATGGGCGATCTCCAGTCAATCGTACCGGACGTTTCGCCCGAAGATGAGGCTACGTCAAAGGGGATACGGTTCAAACAGGTTGGAAACGTTCATCCAGTAGTTTCGCGCTTAGACAGAGAAAAGGGGATTGCGTTGAGGCTGAAGGGCGGCTCTACCGAGCCATCGTAATCGTTGCTGAAGGGAGAAAGGGGAAATACCCTTAAAGAGTCTAAGCCTCTCAAGGAGGAAGAAACCGTGGAAGG
>WFXS01000047.1 GCA_015490465.1 Caldifarciminota bacterium | reverse complement strand
GTGAGGATGGGGGAGAAAAAGGCGGAAAAGGTGAGAAAACTGGCAGGAGAACTCGGTCTTACCCTGACCGTCCACGCCCCTTACTGGATAAACCTGTACGCCCGTGAGAGTGATAAGCTGGAAGCGTCCATAAAACGCATATACGATTCGGCCCGTATAGGGTACCTCGCCGGCGCCCGCGATATAGTCTTTCATCCGGCGTACTACCTCGGGGACGACCCGAAGAAGGTCCACAGGCAGGTACTCTCCATACTTAAAGATCTGACCGCCCGGCTGAGGGACGAAGGGATAGACGTGATACTCAGGCCAGAGACGACGGGAAAGCCCACGCAGTACGGTTCCCTTGAGGAGGTTCTTGAACTTTCAGCGGAGATAGAGGGAGTACTTCCGTGTATAGACTTCGCCCACATACACGCCCGTGGGGGTGGAATTCTCCTTAAACCGGAGGACGTGGCACGGGTACTTGAGAAGGTACGGGAGTATCTGGGGGATAGAGGCCTGAAGAACCTGCACGTACACATGTCGGGAATAGCCTACAGTAAGAAGGGCGAGCGTCACCACCTCAACCTTGAGGAATCGGACCTCCTCTGGAAGGAGATACTTCGGATACTGAAGGAGTTCGGTGCCGAAGGGACGATAGTTTCGGAAAGCCCCAACATAGAGGAGGACGCCCTTCTCATGAAGAGGTACTGGAACTCCCTGAAATGATACCGAAGGCCCTCAAGAAAAAACTGACCATAGAGGCGTTCAGGTTAGCCAACTACCTTTCGGGGAAACTGGGATACGATAAAGTATGCGCCCTCACATCCCTTGCGGGAGAACTGCAGCTCAAATTGAGCCGACGACGGAAGGGGGTCGTTAAGAAGAACTTTAGACTTATACGTGGGGACGAGACCGGGTGGGAGATGACCTTCCGTTACTTCTGGTCCACCGTCGCGGATACCCTCATGATCCCCCACGTGGACAGGGAGTGGGTGGAGAGGAAGGTTCTAAGGATTGACGGGCTGGAGTACGCAGAGGCCTTCAGGGGTAAACCCCTGATCGTGGTGAGCGCCCATCTCGGCAACCCGGAGTTTCTGGCCAACGTCGCCGGGGTGTTAGGGTTCCACGGTGTGGCCGTGGCGGAGGTTCCGTCGGGGGAGTGGTTCCGGGAGTTCCTGAGGATAAGGGAGAGGTTCGGGTTGAAGATCGTCCCGGTAAAAGGGGCCTACCCCAGACTGGTTGAGGCCATAAAGGAAAGGAAGTTCGTCTACCTCGTATCCGACCGCAACGTATCTCGGGAGAAGGGATGGGTTATCAGGCTCGGTTGCGGCTACAGGAGGGTACCCACAGGATTCGCCCGCCTGTCCCTTGAAACCGGTACGCCCGTTATTTTTGCCTATGGCGTACCCGTGGAGACGTGTGGAAAGTACTACGTCAACGTCAGTCCCCCTTATCTGCCGGAGAGTATGGAAGATGCAATAAGGTGGTACACCGGCCACCTTTACAGGGCGCTCTACAGGTGGACGGACAGGTGGTTCGTCTTCTGGGACGAATGGCTCAACGGCCCACTTTCCTGACGGTCGTACCCCTGTAGTAAAACTTCAGGATCTTTTTGAAGTCCCACCCCTTTCTGGCCTTGAGTATGGTTCCCCTCTGACACAGACCCACACCGTGACCCCTGCCCGTACCCAAGAATATCACGCCCGTCTCCGTACACCAGTAAGCGAAGACCGTACTCGGAAGGTTGAACCTCCGGCGCATATCGTAGGCGTACAGCGTATCCCCCTCCACTATCATCATGTACGCCCGCAGGGAGCCGGGTATACGTTTGACCCTCGGACAGGACTTCAGCGGAGCGAAGACCTTCCACGTATAGTGGGCGTTGTCGTCCTCAAAGCAATCCTCGTCCTCCCCCGTCCAGAAGTAGGGCAACCTCTTACCTCCCCTCCATACGTACCTCGGCTCGCACACCCACCCGCCGCAGGATGCGTGATAGAGTACCTCAACGGGTTTACCCCTATAGGTAAGGACAAGTCCCCGTGTGGCTCTGGTCGCCCTACGGTGTATAGGCTTTACCCTGTTCCTGCCCTCGTACCTCTGACAGTGATCCCTGTCGCAGGCGTGGAACGTGCCGTGCCTCTTTCCCCATCTCATCAGGAATGTCCGGGCGAGAACGGCCTGAGCCTTCAGGGCCTCAAGGGGAGCGTTCCCTATCTCACTGGCTATGACGTCCCCTATGTACTCCTCCCTCGGCACCTTGTTTAGCATGATGAAACCGCCCTTCTTCGGTTTAATTATGAACAGGCC
>WFXS01000046.1 GCA_015490465.1 Caldifarciminota bacterium | reverse complement strand
CTTTTCGTTATAAGTACCGCTACAGGTACTGGCTTACCATACGCACGGAAGACTACGAGCCGAACTGGCCCCCGGAGATGATCGTTAACGGTGATCGTATATTTAAAGATGCTAACAGTATCCTGGATTGGTACATCCGTGGCTACGTACAGGATGATTATATCAATGTGAGTGATCGCGATGATGCCAACGTAAGGATAGATACCATCATTGGCGGAAACCCGGATCACCGTATCATGTGGACCGGTTACGTCTTTGAAAGCTGTAAACTGGATTACTATGTGAGCGTTAGGATAGGGAGAACGAGGTATAGCATACGAACGGGAAGACTTATCCACTATATAGAGACCCCTCCCCACACCGTCCGCGTCCGCCCGCTATGGTGAAAGGACATAGAAAAGGGGGTGGGCTTCCGCTCACCCCTATAATACCCACGTGTGCGGTTTAACCTATGCTGTGGATGTTCCTTGCAAAGGATACGTTGTATTTAAAGGACAAAAAGCCCATCGTCCTCAAGCCCGTAGAGACCACGGTTGAGGAGGAGAACTTCAGACATAGGTTCAGCATAAACGAGTTCGTTCATCCGACGCGGGTAAATCACAGCACCTTCGGTGAGGGAGTGGCCTTCTACTACTTCATAGGAGGCATAACACCCACCTTCGGATACTCCTTCACGATAAGGGGAATGTCCTCAAGCAGCAACAGGATATACATCAACGGCCTGCCCATTACCAACATGAGCCTTACTACCCTTTCCCCCCTGCCCTTCAACGAGGGCGTTATATCCTCTGCCCGTGTTTACCGTGGAGATGCCCCTATAGAGTACGACGGCTTCTTAGGTGGAGTGATAGATATGAGCGTTGAGCCTGTGTATAACAAGGTGCAGGTGGGTGTCCCAACAACTTACGTCTTTTACAGGGGATTTTACGGCCAGTACTCCAATCCCACGTACCTCAACGTTCCGCCCATAACTGACCCCCGCATCAGGGGAGGTACCGAGAACTACTCTGCAGGGCTGGTGCGCAGGTTCTGGGGAAACCGCCTGAAATTGACCGTCCTCTACGGCCATTCGTGGATGGGTATAAAGACAAAATCGGATAAGGACAGCATGCGGTTGTACGCTGCTCTCAATGGCTACGGAACATCGCTAACCTTCAACTCCGGCCCTATATCCTCCATCCTGTATGCCTACATATCGGATAACGCCTACGATATGATGGGAACTTACGGTAGTGCTGGAAGTTTGAGGATAGGGGTTTCGTATAGGAACGTGGGTGGACGTATAACGATAGGCGGTATAGGGGTAGATTTTGAAGCAAGCGATAACCTTACGAAAAATAGAAAAGATGTAGCTTCTATGCCTTACCGAAATTTCAGGGCTTCCCTCTTCGCTTCCCATAGATGGGATTTCTCCCGCTCCTTCCTGTACGCCGGGGTACGCCTCAACTACTCAATGGACACCATCTACAGCCCGGAATTTCCCGGATACGACTACGGTATAAGAGGGATCATACCCACCTTCAGGATAAACTACAAGTGGTTCGTCAGCGACGTCAGGGCCTTCAAGGTCTTCGTCGGGAGTTCCTATCAGAACTACGCTCCCTTCTTCTACCTTCCCTTTATGGACCTGTACCCCTCTCCCTACTTCAAGAAGTACCCCTACGTCTACACCGCCAGCTTTGGCGAGGAAAGGCTTATAGGGGACTACGCCCTTGAGGTCAACCTGTACGCCCGCCTCTTTGAACCTTTTGTCTTCTACAACTGGGAGTATCTGGACAGCATAGACATGAGTCAGGGGTTGAACGAGGCCGATATCCTGCTCTCAATATCCAAAGCTTCCATGGTGGCTTCCGCAGGGGTGGACTTCACGTTCCTTGATAAGGCCAAACAGGATCTCCGCATATCCGGATTCGTGGGCAGGAGCCTGTTCGTCAGAGACATGAGGGGAGCATCTCCGTGGGATATAAGGTGGAGCCTCTCCGTTCAGGCGGGGCATATATCCATCCTCGCCCGTGATGGAATGCCCGTATATACTTGGAGGTACAAATGCACCAAAATTGATGAGAGAGGTCAATGTCTGGAAAAAGAATTGAAGTTTTATCCCAATAGAGAGTTCTTCACCCTGCTCGTAGGCTGGGGTTACAGGAAGAAGTGGAGGGGATGGGACGTGAAGTACGGACTGGGGAACATCGTATTCCTGTGGAACAGGGCGTGGCCTATGGCCCTTTACGACCCTACGAACATTTACAAGACCACGCCGCTCTTTTACTTTCACGTAGGCAGGGAGTTTTAAGCTATGAGGAGGATAAGCATCGCCTTAGCGATAGCCACGACGCTACCCCTGAACCTGTTGGAAGCAGGGGGATACGGTACGTTCCACGGTGCCAGAGCCATGGCCATGGGAGGAGCCTTCGCGGCCGTAGCGGACGACCCCACAGCCCTGTGGTACAATCCTGCGGCCTTACCCACCCTTCCTCCCTCCGTATACGTGGGAGCGTTCTACCTTGCTATGGATCCCACCATACAGGTTCTCAACCCGATGGTCGCCGTTGCCTACAGGGGGTTTGGCATAATGGCCGGCATATACCCTCACGCCCTAAGGTTATCCGACATCCGCATAGGCTACGGCAAGGAGGTAAAGAGGCTGGAAATGGGTTCCCTGTGGCTCGGAGACCTGTACGTGGGTGGAGGTGTCGGAATATCCTACATGGTCCCCTCCGTCTTCGGTGGGGTGTACGTGAGGAGGTACCCGGGGTACGGCCTCTACGTCGGTTTACACGAGCTGGGCATGAGCAAAGATAGTGGCCTCGTCCACGACTACAGGTTGGGGGCAGCCATCGTACCGCTGTACAACGACATACACGACCTCAGGATATCCGGGGAGATGTGGATGAAGCCGGGTAAGTCCCGCTATTCAAGGTACTTCTACCCCATATGGAGCGTTGGGGCGTCCTACACCTTCTACAGGACGGTCGGGGTTCATATTGGGATATTAGTGGACTCCGCCGGCTGGAGGGTGGGTCCCACCTTCGGGGGAAGTCTGAAGTACGGGGCCTTCACACTTACGGTTGAAAACGAGGGGTACGTGTACTGGTTCGTGAAGCACGCCTCACCCGGTGAGCCGGCCTACGCCTTAAGGTTCAGCCTGACTTATGCCCGTGAGGTGAAAAACAGGTAGCCATCCCTATAATACCCACGTGTGCGGCTTAACCTATGCTGTGGATGTTCCTTGCAAAGGACACGTTGTATCTAAAGGACAAAAAGCCCATCGTCCTCAAACCCGTAGAGACCACGGTTGAGGAAGAGAATTTCAGACACAGGTTCAGCATTAACGAGTTCGTTTATCCGACGCAGATAAGCAGGGGACACTTCGGGGGAACGGCTTACTTCTACCAGATGATAGGGGGTCTCCTCCCTTCGGCCGGCTTCTCCTTCAGTGTTAGAGGATTACCACCCACAAGCAACAGAATGTACATCAACGGCATTCCCCTCCTCAACATGATGTTGAGCAGCTTCGCACCCCTGCCCATAAACGAGAATCTCGTATCCTCTGCCCGTGTTTATAGAGGAGATGCCCCCATAGAGTACGACGGCTTCTTAGGTGGGGTAATAGACATGAGCGTTGAACCTGTGTACGACGAAGTGCAGGCTGGGGTACCGACGACTTACGTCTTTTTCAAAGGACTCTTTGGCCAGTACAACAATCCCGCCTACGTGAAGGTGGGTGATGAGCCGGGGTGGAGGACCGAGGACTACTCCGCAGCACTCATAAGGAACTTTCTCAAAGGGAGGATCAGGTTTAACGTCCTCTACGCCCACTCGTGGATGGATTTCAGGAGCAGGTTCAGAAGTGGGGTAATAAAGGATTCGGTAACGGGCGAGTTTGTGGATATAAGGAGCAGATTTACTAACACTACGGACCTGCTGGGTGCATCAATAAACGTCTGGAAGAGTCTGAAAGCGTACTACGTCCAGAGTTCAACGGATTATGACCTGTCTAAAATCTTCGGCTCCGCCCTATCAGGGACGTTTAACACCTCCCGCACCATGACCGGAGCAATACTGTCGTTAAAGTACGGCGGATTTGAGATAACCTACGACAGCGTATATAACTTCTCACCCCTCGTGAGCTTTTATAGCCGGTACTTCGGTGTATCCGGATTCCTGCAGGGTAAGAAAGAGACGGACAGGATGCTTCTCTACGCGGGAGGGAGGCTAACCTTCGCCCTCTCAAGATCTGGACCGGATAAGTTCTTGCACGAGTTAAAGAAACTCCTGCCCACGTTCAGACTGAAGTTCAAGTACTTTACGAGCGAAAATGAGGCCTACAGGTTCACACTTTCAACCGCATACCAGTACACGCTCCCTTTCTTTCCCATGAGCAGCATAACCGTCTTTCCCTCATCCTACTTCAGAGACTACCCTTACGGTGGTGTGATGACTTTCGGAAGGGAGAACCTTTACAGGTTCGTAGTAACTGAACTGGAGGTATATGCAGGTATGTTCTCACCGTACTTCTTTTACAACTGGGGAACGGACGAATGGGGGGAGCCGTCTGCTGAAACTTTTCTCAAGCGTTCGGTAAATGCGACCGTACTGTCCTATGGCTTTGACCTTACGATTACGGACAGGTCAAAGGACAACTTCAGGGTATCCGCCACGGTGGGAAGGAGCAGGTTTATAAGGGGTGTGGAGGGGGCATCTCCGTGGGAGAGGAGGTACGCCTTATCTCTATCTCTGCCTTACCTGACCATCATATTTGCCGACGGTCTTCCGGCCTACGGGTGGTACTATAGGTGCGTTAAGTGGGACCCCTTACCGTTAGGTGGATACGAGTGTGTTGAGTACGTTTTAGTCTACTCCTTCAGGCGTTCAACGCCCACACTGACGGTGGCCAGTGGTAAGGAGTGGAGGTACAGGGGTTTTAAGGTCAAGGCTGGTGTGGGCAACTTCCTATTCTTCTTCAACCGTCTCATATCAACGACGAAAGTTGACCCGACAGCGGTATATCTCATTTACCCCGTGGCTTACCTGTACGTCGTAAAGGAGTGGTAAGAACTCTTTACTTCATCCAGTCCACAGACTTTTTACCTATGATCTGAAGGAACTCGTTCCTCGTCCTTATGTCTTCCCGGAATATACCTAACATAGCGCTCGTTATCATCTTGTTGCGGGGTTTTCTTACTCCACGCATAACGGAACAGAGGTGTATGGCCTCCACCACCACCGCCACACCGAGGGGGTTCAGGAGTTTTTGTAGGGTTTCGGCTATCTGGACGGTCATCTTCTCCTGTATCTGAAGGCGCCGGGCGTACATATCAACTATGCGGGGTATCTTGGAGAGACCGATAACCTTGTCGCGTGGTATATAGGCCACGTGTACCACACCGAAGAAAGGGAGCATGTGGTGTTCGCACATGGAGTAGAAGTCTATGTCCTTGACGATCACCATCTCGTCGTATCTCTGATGAAATACGGCGTTGTTCAGGATATCCTCAGGGTCCTGCCCGTACCCGGCGAATATCTCCTCGTACATGCGGGCTATACGCTCCGGTGTCCCCCGGAGACCCTCGCGGTCGGGGTCTTCCCCTATCTCTTTGAGTAGTTCCCGTATAAGGTTTGCTATTCTGTCCTTATTCACCCCTTACCTCCTTCCTGCGAAGAGCCTTATCCAGAACATGCCTATGCCTCCGGCCACGGAAGCGTTGAGAGACTGTACCCTTCCGAACATGGGGATCTTCACGAGGTAGTTCACGCTCTTCCTTACTACGTCCGATAGACCTTTACCCTCGCTGCCCACGACCAGGGCCACGGGAGTGGGTATCTTCGTTGTCGTTATATCCTTACCGGCCATGTCCAATCCTACGGCCACCCCTCCCCTTCGCCTGTACTCCGTTATGAACTTTGCGGCGTTATATATGGCTATTGGTATATGGAAGATAGCCCCGGCGGATGTCTTTACAACGGCCGGAGTTATAGGGGCGGTCCTGCGGGGCGGGATTATGACCCCCGCGAAGCCGAAAGCCTCGGCACTCCTTATTAAGGCACCGAGATTCCGCACGTCCTGTATGCGGTCAACCACGAGGACGGGTTTGCCCGTCTTGAGAGACACGTTCATTATGTGTTTCCGATCGTAGGTCTTAAATTCCCCTATGTCGGCTGCTATACCCTGATGATCCCTTACGCTCGTAAGTTTATTCAGTTCCTTTGAGTTCACCATCTCTATCCTGTGTCCCGCCATAGCCTCAAGGAGGTCGTCATCAAGACGTACTCCCTTCTGCACGTATATAACCTTCGGTTTACCCCCGGCCCTGAGGTACTCGTAAACGGGCCTCCTTCCGTATACGATCATGGAGGGTATTCTACGAGGGTTTTGTTATTTTCGGCACTCCGGCATTCACCCGTGGTGCTTTCCTCAAATTACACGTTCAGGTTATCTCTCAAAAACCTTCTTTAAATCTATCTCCAGTCCTTCCAGTACCTTACTTCTGACCTTTCCTTCACCCTCGGCTACGTTGAAGAGTCCGTACTTACTCTCATCGTTCAAAACCCACACCTCAATAGCCCTCTCCTCAGGATAAACGATCCAGCACTCCCTGACTCCAAACTTCTCGTAGATGCTCTTCTTAACGACCGTATCCCTCCTTACCGTTGTAGGAGAGATTATCTCAACTACCAGATCGGGAGGCCCCATTATGGC
>WFXS01000045.1 GCA_015490465.1 Caldifarciminota bacterium | reverse complement strand
GTGTTAGATACGTGCGTTTTCGCGCCTTTCATGAGGTACGACACCATAGGCGACGTGGATGGGGACGGGACGGCCGACTCCTTAAGGCTCGTTCAGGCGTACGCGAGGATGCTTGCCCCTGCCGGTTCCCTTCTCAGGAGCGTAACACCCGTAGTGATAAGGATAAAACTCACGTCGGGCATAGTGGACTCCGTTTACGGTCTGGTCGTGGACAGCATAGATGTTCAGGATTCCATCAGGTGGTCCGTACTGCCGGATACCGCCATAGTGTCCATCAACCACCCGCCTCAGACATACAGGATCTACTACCATCCCCTCTACGGGGACAGCGTTTACGTGTACGACACTACGGACAGCGATGCCCGTCTCCTGTCTACCGTAGTACCGAAACCGGATACCTTCCACGTTGTGGGGATATCTCCACCCAACGGCTCAACCGTTCCACCCAACACCCACGTTTTCGTCCGCTTCAACGATCCGTTGGATCCCCGCACGGTGAACGATACCATGCTATGGGTGAACTCCACTTTCCGGGACTTCTACTTCGTTATAGCCGTGGATACGCTCCGTCCCCTCACGGCGTACCACTTCTACCCCGATCCATCCTTCTCGTCCTCCCAGATAGTTAAGTTCAGGGCCCGCTCCTTCCTGCGGGACCTGTGGGGGAACAACCTCAATCCCGAAGATTCCACGGTTTTCAATACGGGTTCCTCGGTTGACCTCATACCTCCAATCGTGAAGGTCCTTATAGACTCGGACACGACCGATCTTGATACGATCGTTCTCTATCAGCCCTATACGGATACCTTACGGGTCTTCGTTCAGGATCCGCTTCCTTCGGCGGGTATAACGGACGCGTGGATAGAAAATGCAGTGGGGGACCGTGTTATGACCCTCAGACCCTGCGACGGATCACCCTCCTACTCAAACCCCGATACAGTATGCGGTTTAATACGTTCCACCGATCTGCCTCAGGGGATACATAAGTTCTACGCCCTGGCGTCGGATTATGCCGGGAACAGGGGAAGGGACTCCTTCTTCGTTCAGGTGGTGGACACGGTTTCCCCCTTCGTGGTCTCTACCTTCCCCAGCGATAGCGCCACGGGCGTATCAAACAGTACCCACATACAGATAACCTTCAACGAGCCTATGGATCGTACGTACTTCCGTCCACGCTCCGTGGTTATACGCTACGGTAGTACCGTAATAGATTCAACCGGTTACTCCCACTTCTGGGCTACAGCCCGTACGCTCCTCGTATATCCCTCCTCACCTTTCCCCTATCGGGAGACCGTGTGGGTGTACGTGGATTCCCTCCGGGACAGGATAGGTAACTTCGTAAGGCCCGACACATTCTTCTTCGTCACGCAGGATAAGGAGGACGTGTTCATAGATTTCGTCACCGTTTCACCCGACAGCGTGTATCAGGGGGACAGCGTACTGGTACTGGCTCAGGCCTCCTCCGGCTTCCCCATAAGGGGCGGGACGTTCTACCTTGACGGTGTCCCCTACGACTCCGCCATCGCCGGCGACGGCGCCTTTGACGAGACGGTTGAGACCCTCAAGGTCTACGTGCGTACCGATACCCTCTCGGTGGGAGAGCATACCGTCTCCGTTGAGGCCTACAACGATTACACCACCTCGTCTAAGGCCACCGTGGGGTTCAGCGTACTCAAGAGACCGGCACTCTTAGAGAAGAGAAACGTCGTGGTCTATCCCAACCCGGTGAAAGGAACCGGTAGAGTCCGGATAGTGGTCGGCTACGACGGAAGTACGGCCGACGTGGACGTTAAGGTGGAAGTCTGGAGTATGAAGGCGAAGCGGGTCTTCTTCAAGACGGTAAAGGCGAGACCTCTCACCACGCTGGAGATAACCCTACCGGATCTCGCCCCAGACATGTACCTGCTCAGGGTGATGGTAAAGGACGCACGGGTTGAAAAGTGGTTCGGTGTTATAAGGTGAACCACCCTTAAAATACACAAGCGATGCCTGCCACTTCCGACTTTCTCAAAGAATTAGAAACCAGGTTCCGTTCTTTCTCTCCACGAAACGTAGAGGGCGCTTCGGAACTCCTGAACCTCGGTCTCATAATGCACAACATGGGTTGGTGGAGTAAGATGGGGTGGTACCTGAGGAAACTGACCCGGATCCTGAAGGAGTATCGGGACGAAATGCCCGAGGATATGGAACGGGACTTTAAACAGGCTATAAACTACTATCACCTCTCCTTCAACCTGATAGGCAGGATGGATTCACGGAGGGCCTTAAAGTACCTGAAGAGGATAGAACGCTATAACGATACGTACTTCATATACAACGCCAGAAGGTTGTTCTACGAGTATCTGGGGCATATCCCCCTGGCCTACAAGTACCTTGTAAGGGCTATAAAAGTGGCTCCGGAAGGTACGGGGATACTCTGGGAGGACTGCCGCAAAGCCTTCCTGTTGATGTGTGCTGGAAGGGATCCGGCAGATAAGGGGATAGAGATTGAGAGGTGTGAGAACAGGGAACTAATAGAACAGATAAACGAGGGGCTGGAGATGACGGCCCTGGTAAAGTCCCATATACTCTCATGTGCCGCCGTCGTAGGCGTCAGAGATCCGGAGGATATAGCCGAAGATATACTCAAGAACGTGAAGATGGGGATGGAGAAGAACTACGACCACATAACCCTGCGCATCCTCACGGCGTTTATACCCGTACTGTTCTCCATCGGAAAGGGAACCCTTGCCCGCGGGCTGGTGAGGTCGGCCATATACACGTCAAGGACTGAGAGGAACAGGTACATGTACGAGTGGTTCAGCCTCTACGACAGGGTAATACGTGGGAGAACGGAAGGACTGGAAGAACGCATAAAGATATTTGCCGGAAGGAAGTACGTAATCCACGAGATAATAGCCCGCAGGGTAGCCTACCGCCTCGGAGTTAACCCCGACGAGAACCTCAAGGTGTCGCAGGAGAAGGCCAGAAGGTACGGTGGGGTATGCTACGAGAGGATGGTGGACCTCGTATTTGAGGGTAGCCGTCCGTAGAATGGTGGCCCGTGGAAAAGTTAGTTCTGGGCATTGTTCAGGGTATAACGGAGTTTCTTCCCGTATCTTCCTCCGGTCATCTCGTCCTTCTCAGGCACCTGTTCGGTATTGAAGGTAAGGGGGCGTTCTATGAAGTGTTCCTCCACTCCGCCACCTTCCTGTCCGTCGTGGTGGTACTGAGGGGGAAGATCTTCAACCGAAGGCACTTCTACAGGTACTTTAAACTCTCCTTGATTGCCACCCTGCCCCTCTTCCTGGTCGTCCCCTTCGCCGACAGCGTTGAGGCGACGTTTGAGAATCCCCGCCTCCTGCCTCTGACCTTCCTTTTAACGTCCCTGTTTCTGTTCTCCACGTACTTCGTGAGGCACAAAGGGGGCCGTAAGGCCACGGGTTTGGATACCCTCATCATGGGCATCTTTCAGACCCTGGCCCTGCTCCCCGGTGTATCCCGGAGCGGAACGACCATAACCGTCGGTCTCCACAGGAGACTGGATCCGGACGAGGCCTTTACGTTATCCTTCTGGATGTTCCTTCCCGCCGCCCTCGGCTCCTTCGTCCTTGAGATCAGGAAGGTAAACGAGGTAACCCTTACACCTCTTGACGTCTTCGTCTGGATAATCACGTTCGTAGTCGGAGTCATAAGTCTTATTTTGCTTAGAAAAATACTTATAGCACATGGAAAATTTTGGATTTTCGGTCTGTACACCCTCGCCGTTGCACTATTATCCGCCACGCTTTTCCTATAATACGGCCTTTCACCTATAAAATACACATGATGAGGTTTGTAGAAGTAAATCTTCACGTGGCGAAGATGCTGATAGACGGATGGATCGCGGAGCTTGATACGATGAACAAGTTCAAGGACGGAAGGCCCTTTAAGTACAGCAAAGGTCTTATAGAGTTTGCTGCTGCCCTCAAAGGTATACTACACGTAAGTTATCGGTCGTTATGCAACATCCTTAGCGGGTTGCTCCCCAGGGAGAACGTCCCCCACTTCATAACTCTCCAGCAGAGGATAGCAAAGATGGATTCTCCTCCGCCAGCGGTGAAGAAGAACGTGGACGTTTACGAGCATAGGCGTACCCACATCGTTTACGATGAGAAGGGTATGAGGGTTCTCAAGAGGTTCCGGTCAAGGCCGGAGGAGTTCGTATCCCTCAAGATAACCATAAAACCAAACGTTAAACGTCCTATAGTTCAGGACGTGGAAGTTATAAACGGAGATCCGGAGTAGTATGATATTCTTTCCCTTACTTGCGGATTCCGTCATCTTCTACGTAGGGGAGGCGGAGGTACACAGGAGCATCAGGCTTCAGAGGGGGGAGACCTTTCGGATAGGTGGCCTGCCCGCCGATATGTCGGATTTCAGGGTATGGCCCTCTTCGGGGTACGTACTCTCGTACTCTTTAAAGGATACCGTTCTCCCCTCCGATAGGGACAGGTACGACAGCCTCAGGCTTATTCTAAGGTTAGTTGACCGCAAACTATCCCGTATAAACGGGAGGTACGGCCGCCTGAAGTACGAGAAGGACCTCCTCCTATCTTACCTGACCAAGGACGTCAGGGAGCCTGCGAAGGCTCTGCTTTCCCTGAGCAACAGGATAGAGCGGAACTCCGTCCTCATGGACAGCCTCAAGGCCATATCCGACAGCCTGACCAGACTGAAGAAGGATCTGAAAAGGCAGATAGACAGCGTAAACACCAATCAGACCATCCTCACGGTTAACCTGAAGGGTTTTAAAGGGGGGAAGTTGTTCGTATCGTATAGGGTCCCGGCCTCGTGGACACCGTCCTACGTTTTCAGGGTTCATCCCGAAAGGGGGAAGTTAAAGATGGAAGCCGTTGCCGAGGTTAGTAACTATTCCTCCACCCCCATAGTTACGGAGAGGGCTATCGTGACGACGTCCCCACCTCCCGCATCCTCCGCACCGAAACATATTAAATGGGTACTCCGGGATATCCCCAGATATTACGGTTATCCCCCACCGCCGTCGGCTCGCGCTCTGGAGAAGGAGGCGATCTCGGCCGTGGCCGAAGAAGACGTACCTCTCCCTCCAGTTCAAAAGGTATTCACGTACATATCCACGCGGTACGAGTACAGGGGAAGGATAAGGCTTGAACCCATGGGAAGGTCCACCGGCCAGATCCCCCTGTTCAAGAGGACGTACAGGGCGGACTACTTCACCGTGGCATACCCGGAGATAAGTCGCAGGGCCTACATAAACGCCGTATTCACCCCGGACGAGGACCTCGCCCCCGGCAGGGCGCAGATCTATCTGGATCAGGAACTTACGGCATCCTTCAGGTACGACGGTGGGAGGAGAGGACTACCGGACACCCTCTTCGCAGGGTACGACCCCTTCATAACCGGGGAGATCAAACTCGTCTCTCAGAAGCGCAAGGACAGGAGAGAGGGTAAGAAGTACTTCACGGTTGAGACGAGGGTTGAGGAGATCACCGTAAAGAACGGCAGGAAGGTAAAGATGCCCGTCGTCGTTTACGTCAGGAAGCCCTTCGCCGGCGGGAACGTGAACGTAATACACGTCCGGTTTAAACCGAAGCCAGAGAAGGATCTGGGCGACGGACTCATGATGTGGGAGGTGGAGTTGAAACCCGAAGAGAAGTTCGTAATAAGGCGGGAGATAAAGGTGAAGTACCCGAAGGGTGCGACGCTGAACTGGTAGTCGCCGGGTTAAAATCCCTTCTATGGATAGGTTCGCCGTAAGGTTCTCCTACCTGCTGCCGATAGAGGGTGAAGCCATCGCGGACGGTGTAGTGGTCGTGGAAAACGGTGAGATAAAGGCCGTCGGGAGGTGGGGAGAAGTTGACGTTAACGGTTATAATGTGATAGATACCCGCCCGTCTATCGGCCTTCCCACCCTCGTAAACACCCACACCCACACGGCGATGGTGGCCTACAGGGGGTTGGCCGACGACCTCCCCCTCTTCAAATGGCTTCAGGAGTACATCTGGCCGGCCGAGGGTAAGACCGTCAGCCCGGAGATGGTGAGGCTCGCCTACAGGCTGGCCATAGCCGAGATGGTCAGCGGTGGCACCGGGGCCATAAACGACATGTACTTCTTTCAGGAGGTGGCCGCCGAAGTGATGGAGGAGATAGGCTTCAGGGGGGTCCTCGCCGAAGGTCTCATAGACTTCCCCACGCCGTCGTTTAAGGTGCCGGAAGAAGGGGTAAGGAGGGTAAGGGAACAGATGGCCCTCAACGGTAAGTTCAGGTACGTACGTTTCGGTGTGGCCCTCCATGCCCCCTACTCCTGTTCACCTGACCTTCTACGGGAAGGATACGCCCTGGCAAAGGAGAACAGAGTTCCCCTTCATATGCACGTTGCCGAGACGGAGGACGAGGTAAGGCAGATAACGGAGAGGTACGGGAAGAGGCCGGTTGAGTACCTGAACTCCATGGGACTGTTTGATGGCGTCCACTTCGTGGCCGCCCACTCCGTCCACGTCTCCGATAAGGAGAGGGCGATATATCGGGAGAAGGGGGTAAAGGTGGCCCACGACCCGGAGAGCAACATGAAGCTGGCCTCCGGCGTCGCTCCCGTCCCCGACTACCTCAACGATGGCATAACCGTGGGCCTCGCGACGGACGGAGCCGCATCCAACAACGACCTTGACATGTTCTCCGAGATGAGGAGCACCGCCCTCCTCCATAAGGTCGTAAGGATGGACCCGACGGTAATGGACGCCCGGACGGTGGTGGAGATGGCCACCCTCGGGGGTGCGAAGGTGTTAGGTATGGACTCCCTTATAGGCTCCATAGTACCGGGAAAGAGGGCCGACTTCATAGCCGTATCCCTTGACAGGCCCCACCTCCAGCCCGTTTACGACCCCTACTCCCATCTGGTGTACGCCGCCAGGTCCGGCGACGTTGAGTGGGTCTTCATAGACGGTAGGCCCCTGAAGAAGGAAGGAGGCCTTACCTTCATAGAGGACGGGGAGATAAGGGAAATCGGTGAGAGGCTGAAGGAGATGGTACTTAAGGCGTTAAAGGGATAGGCCCTTCAAAACATCGCCATCTTCTCTAAATGCCCCTATATGAAAAACCGCCCTGGAGAGTGGAAGGATCGTTCCGGCGGGCGGCGAACATCATCACCCGGTATTATACAGGTGAAGTGTCCCGGACAGGAATAAAAACGTGAAAACCCCGCCAGCCGGGGCAGAACAGCCAGAACGGAAATATGTGGGTTAAGGGCGAAAATTAGGCATAAATTTGATTGTTATTGATGTTATAAAGCGTTTTACATAATAGCCATTATGTTAATCCGTGTCCTGGAGGGACTCTTCCAGGGCTTTCTGGAGATCCTCCAGGGAGGGCT
>WFXS01000044.1 GCA_015490465.1 Caldifarciminota bacterium | reverse complement strand
GTAAACCACCCTCTTCCCGTACTCCTTCAGCTTGAGGGCGAGGGGAAGGTTGAAACCGGGAAAGTCAACGGCGAGGAAGACGTCGCTCTTTAAGGCCTCTCTCAGAACCTTTGACCTCAGGCGGTTTATATCACCGAGCTTTTTTATCGCCTCCTGTACACCGACGACAGACACGCTTGAGGGATCTGCTATTACGTCCACGCCGGCAGCCTTCAGGTTCTCCCCACCCATCCCCACGAACTCCACATCGGTGGACCTATCCTTTATACGCCTTACGACGTAGGCGGCGTTCTGGTCCCCCGACCTCTCACCGGTGGACACGAAGATCCTCACTCCTCCCAGCCTCCCCCCTCGTCAAAGTCCAGGGAAGGGGCGACGTACTTTGAGCCGAACGTGGCCTCCTCCGGGTCGTCCGTCTTTACCAGTACGTACTCCCCGGTACCTATGGGGTCGTAGAAGTAGTAAGTGTACCCCCCACCGGTGTAGTGCACCCACTTTATGTAGGGCCTTCCCCCCTCTCTGAAGTCAACGTAGTTCACCTCGTCCGGCTTACCCCTCTTGATGTAGATCCTGCCCATATCGGTGTAGCGGCCGAGTCGGTTGGGCGTGGAGAAGGCGCTATCGGCGTAAACTACCCTCCTGCGGAACTCCCTGTAGAACTCGTCCCCCCGCCTCTGCCAGAACCTTCTAAGGAAGTTGATCCTCTCCTTCAGGCTTATCAGCTTTCTGAACTCCCGCAGCTCCTCTTCCGTTGCTATGTAGTCTATGAAGGAGGCTACGTTATCGCCGTACTTGGAAACTATGAAGGGCCTGCGGAAAGTTACTTCCTCCTGAAGTTTCGGTGATATTACGCTCACGACGAGCTCGTAATCCCCCTCCTTGAGATCCCATATGGGTACGGTCGTGGTTATGTTTTCTGACCCCTTGAACGTCTTCGTTGGAAGGCGGAGTACGCTCTTTCCACCCTGCTCAATCGTACCCGTCAGGACGAAGGAGGAGTCCGAAAGGACCTCAAGGTAGAAGTTCAGGTACCCGTAAAAGACGCACGTAAAACACGGCCTTATCGCAACGTCTCCCCTGCGGAAGAGGGCGGAGGGGTCGTCCTTTGATATGCGGTAGGCCATGACCAGAGACGAGGTCTTTAGCTCGTTGTACCCCCTTATGGGCGCGGAGAAGCTGTAGGTCTTCTTCCCCAGTTTAACCCTTCCGCTCAGTGTGGTGCTGTCCCACGGTATGGCCCCCTCGTAGAAGAGGAAGACGTCGTTGGAACCTTTCAGATCGTTCGTAAAGGAGTCCTTGAAGGGTTTACGCCCTTCAGACTGGAACGTCAGGTCCACCTTAACCTTCCCCTTCAGACCCTTATCGGACAGGAGGTGTACGGCAACCACGACGTAGCGCAGGTTTTCGTTTATGGGGAACCATACCGGATACGCCTCAACCTTTACCAGAGACAGTAAAATCAGCATCTCAAACGTATTCTAAGGCTGTAATTTAAGGAGGTGAAAGTTCGTCTATCTCCCGATCACCTTTACGACCCGCTTTCTCCCCCCCGTCTTCACCACGGCGAAGTACATCCCCCTGATGGGCCGTGGGATCCTCCTACCATCCGGGAGGTAGTACCCGATCGTGTCCGTGGCCGGCAGGCTCCCACCATCTTCGCGTACTGTGGTAAGTGGGGACGTGGCCAGACCGAAGCCGAAGGCCGTCTCGTACCACATCATGAACCCGTTCCTGTCCGGGAGGAACACAACGTCCGGGGCCCACGGACCCCTCAGCTCAAACGCGCTGAAGGGTGGGGTGTACGTGCCGAACAGGGGGTTTTCGGGGTGTTTCGTCCAGTTTATGCCGTCCGTTGACGTGGCGTAACCTATCCATATCGTATCAACGTCCCCATCGGCGGCGATGTCCGAGACGGATGCGCCGCAGTACCACATCTCAAAGAGGGTATCCCTCTTTATGACCGTCGGCGTGGCCACGGCGAACCCGTCCCAGTCAAAAGGGCCTCCGGGGGTGATCAGGGGGTTGGAGGGGAGTTTACTCCAGCTTATACCGTCGGACGAGACCGCACCCCCTATCCTCACCCTCCAGGTCGTGTCAACGCCTGAGAAGTACATGAAGTAGTTCCCGGAGGAGGAGTCGTAAACCACGGTTGGGGACTCAAGGAACAGACCATCCCAATCGCCCGGTCCTCCGGGCGCAACCACGGGAGAGAGGACGGGCCTGCTCCAGTTTATACCGTCGGATGAAACGGCCACGCCTATTGCCCCGCCGGGGGGGTCGTTATCCGAGTCCCCGAAGTAGTAGAGCCTGTACTGCCCGTCGTATATTATCTCCGGCGTGTCAAGGAAATGGGAATCCCACGATGAGGTATCCGGTTCAAGTACGGGCGTGGCCGAATCGTACTTCACCCAGTTTATACCGTCCGTGGAGTAGGCGTAGCTTATCCTCCCCCTGCCGTCCTGCCCTCCGGCAGCGTAGTACATCCTGAAGGTATCCCGGAGGAAAATTACGGAGGGGCTACCTATGGCGTTCTCGTAGAAGTTCCCTTCCCTCGTCATTACCGGATTTCCAGAGTACTTCGTCCATTCCGTCTGAGTTAAAAGGAGCAGCACGTACACCATTTCCATTCTAAGGGCGTCCGTAGAATCTCTGGAATTGTACCGCCTGTACCGTGCCTTTACGTCCCTTCTGCCCGTCCGGTGTCCGGAGGCGAAGGGGGATATCCTGTTCCACGCATCCTCCGTGGGGGAGGTGAACGCCGCCTATCCCCTCATAAAACGCTTTCCGGGAGCAACCCTCTCCGTGTTCACCGACAGCGGTCATAAATACGCCCTATCCCTCGGCCTCAGGGCCGTGAGGTTTCCCCTTGACTCTCCCCGCTGCATCTCTCGCATGCTTGAGGGTAAGAGGGCGCTGGTAGTAGTTGAGACCGAGATATGGCCCAACCTCATAACCGTGGCGAAGGAAAGGGGTCTCCCGGTCTTCATAGTCAACGCCACCATGGGGGAAAAGGCTTACAGGTGGTACAGGAGGGTTGGTATCTTCAGGGAGGTGGTTTCAAAGGTTGACCTCGTCCTCGCCCAGAGCATGGAAGATGCCCGGAGGTACTTTTCCTTGGGCGCCAGAGAGGTAAAGGTCGTGGGTAACCTGAAGTTTGATTCGGTTGAGAGGCCGGTTAAGGACCTTAAACTCTCCCCCTTCCAGCCCGCCGGGGCGATACTCTTTGCGAACGTGAGGGGTAAGGAGATAGGTGACATAGCCGAGGCCACCCGCATGATAAGGAGAAACGTATCCGGCTTCCGTGTGATGGTGGCACCCAGACACCTTGAGAACGTGGGGGGTATATCCGCGGCCTTCCGCAGACAGGGGTTTGCGGTCTCCTACCTGACCGATCCCGACGACACCGACGTCTTAGTGGTGGACACCATAGGGGACCTGTGGAGTCTCTACAGGTGGGCATCAGTGGTCTTCGTCGGCGGCACCCTGCGCCCCTACGGTGGACACTCCTTCATAGAGCCGGCCTACTGGGGAAAACCCATAGTGAGCGGCCCCTACTTCCACAGGCAACCCTACGTGAGGGACATGGTAAGGGCAGGGGCCGTTCTGGTCGTTAAGACCCACGAGGAACTGGCTCAGGTCCTCCTCGGCCTCCTTTTGAAGCCGGACGTGGCACAGGAGATAGGGCGCAGGGCGAGGGAGTTCTACGAGGGGAACAGGGGGGTGGTGGACAGGGTTTATTCGGAGATCGTCCGTAGAATCGGGGCGTGAAGGCCGCCGTCATAGATAACGGGAAGGTGAGGATAGTTGAAGTTCCGGAGCCAGAGCCGGGTGAGGGAGAGGTCATCATAAGGGTGGAGTACGCCCTTACGGACGGAACGGATCTCAAGGCCCTCCTGAGGGGGCATCACCTCATAGGGAACGGACCCTTCGGCCACGAGTATTCGGGTGTCGTTGTTAAGGTAGGAGAGGGGGTGGAGGGTTTCAAGGTGGGAGACGAGGTCGTGGGGGCGAATACGGGCCCCTGTTATACGTGCCAGATGTGCAGGAGGGGAAGGTACAACCTTTGCGAAAACTTAAAGGATAACATGGTCTTAGGGGCTTACGCCGAGTACCTCAGGATCCCGGCTCCCGTGGTGCGCACCAACCTCTACCACAAACCCCCGGACCTTCCCTTTAGGTACGCCCCCATGGTTGAGCCTCTGGCCTGTGTCTTACATGGGGTTGAGACCCTGAATCTCAAAGGATACGAGAAGGTTCTGATCGTAGGTACGGGCTCCATCGCCTCCTTTTTCGTCCTCGCTCTCAAACTCCTTGGCCACTCTGTGACCGTACTGGGCAGGAATCCCGAAAAGCTCTCCCTGATAGCGGAGAACCTAAAACCCGACGAAGTTTTGACCTACACGGATGCCATAGGGAAGTACGACGTGGTAATAGAGAGTACGGGTAAGGAGGAGGTGTGGAAGAAGGTTATAAATTACACGGACAGGGGGGGTAAGGTCCTCCTCTTCGGCGGTCTTCCTTCCGGGACGTACGTCCCCTTTGATGCCCATCGCGTACACTACGAGGAGATACACCTGCTCACGTCGTTCCATCACACTCCCACGTCCGTAAGGCGCGCCCTCCATGTTCTTAAAGATAACTGGCGGAGACTGGCCTTTCTCGTGTCGGGAGAATTCCCCCTAATGAGGATAGAAGAGGCCTTCAAACTCATGGCGGAGGGTAAGGGGTTCAAGTACGCCGTAAGGCCGTAAGGTTATCTATACGTTCCCTCATCCCGTTTGGTAATCCACAGGAAGATTACGGTATCACCCTCTACCTTCGCCCCTATCCTGTATCGGCCTTTCTTTATGCGAAACTTGGCATTTTTAACCGAAATCTTTAATTCCAATATGTCAACTCCCGAACTGGGAAGAT
This sequence comes from Caldifarciminota bacterium, assembly GCA_015490465.1. GTDB lineage: Bacteria > Hydrothermota > Hydrothermia > LBFQ01 > LBFQ01 > JAADCS01. The sequence goes on along the minus strand of WFXS01000044.1, from coordinate 18,765 downwards.
CGTGGATTGAATTGGACTTTTGAATCCGAGATATAATGCCCCTGACGATATCCTTTACCTCACTTTGCATAGACCTATCCTTCTTCACAAGTTTTTTCAGACTTTTCTCAAAGCTTTTGTCAAACTCAACCTTCATCATTAAGGACAGCCATTATATCGTCTATGGATATCAGTTCGCCCGTCTCGTTTTCCTCCATTTCCTTAAGCAATTCAACATCGGCCCAGAATTCGGCGAGGTCGTTCAGATACTTCCTGAATATCCTCCTGATTTTCCCTTTATCCGGTAAAACGACCTCCCCCTTATCGCTTAACATCATAATAAGGGCCAGAAAATCCACGATGGCGTATAAGTTTATCATCCTGCGGAGCATTTCGGCGGACAGCTCGTTTATATTTTGTTGAAGGTATATATCCAGACCTTTCATGTCCATATCGCGTATTATCTTCAGCAACGTTTGTATGTCCTCATCTTCAACCTCAGATTCCATTTCCCCGGCAATATCCCTGAAGGTCTTCCCCTTGATCTCCGGAAGCACTTCTAAAGCCATTTGAAAGTCAGGAAGAAATTCTACCTTTAAGCTCCAGATCTTTGGAACGTTTTCTATGAGCCATTCTTCAGCATCTTTCCCCTCTCCTATGTCCCGGGAAAAATCTCTGGCAAGAGAGACAAATTTCTGGAACGAGGATTCCAGACGTCTGATAATTTTATCAATTTTCTGACGTTCTTCGTGTTCTTTTGCGAAATCCCCCGCGTTCTTTAGGGATCGGATTATACGATTAACAACGTTGTACGAAACCCCCGGCTCCGGAATAACCAGCACACCCATATATACCGGTATTATATAGTGGTAGCATATCCATGTGGGATAACGGTAAACAGATGCTCTGGCTTTTGTCCTCCTCTCCGTATTTACGGAGGTAAAATAGCACCCTATGAGACCGTTCAGACCTGAACCCATAACGGACTTTAGCAAAGAGGAAAACCGTCAGGCCCTTTTGAAAGAGCTGGCGAAGGTAAAGGAGAACCTCGGCAAGAAGTATCCCATCATCATAGGGGGGCAGGAGATATATACGGATGAGACCTTCAGGTCCATAAACCCCGCCCACACGGACCAGGTGATAGGGGAGTTCTCAATCGCAACGCAGGAGCATGCCGACAGGGCGATAGAGGAGGCCTGGAAGGCCTTCAGGTGGTGGAGCCGTTTTCCCGCCGAGGAGAGGGCGGCCTTTCTGTTTAGGGCTGCCGAGGTTCTGCGTCGTCGCAGGCACGAGTTTACGGCGTGGATGGTCCACGAGGTGGGTAAGAACTGGCTTGAGGCGGACGCCGACGTTGCCGAGGCTATAGATTACCTTGACTACTACGCCCACCAGATGCTCAAGTTCGCCCAGAAACCCGAACTCGCGTGGATATACGGTGAGAACAACGAGTACTTTTACATCCCCCTTGGGGTGGTGGTCGTAATACCTCCGTGGAACTTCCCCCTCGCCATACTCCTCGGTATGACCATGGCCGCCGTGGTGACGGGCAACACGGTGGTGCTGAAGCCGGCCAGCGACGCCCCCATGATGGGCTACCTCTTCATGGACCTGATGCGGGAGGCCGGACTTCCCGACGGCGTTATAAACTTCCTGACGGGTCCCGGTGGTTCCCTCGGTGGGTACCTCGTGAAGCACCCGAAGGTGCGTATGATAGCCTTCACCGGTTCCATGGCGGTCGGTACCTGGATCTACGAGGAGGCTGCCAAGATAAGGCCCGGCCAGAAGTGGCTCAAGCGGGTTATAGCCGAGATGGGCGGCAAGGACCCCATAATCGTGGACAGGGACATAGACGAGAAGGACCTTGACTACATAGCCCAGCAGGTGATCCTTGCGGCCTACGGTTTTCAGGGGCAGAAGTGTTCCGCCGCCAGCCGTCTTATAATAGACGAGGTCGTCTACGATAAGGTTCTGGAGGCCGTGGTGGAGAAGGCCAAACAGGTAGAGGTCGGCGACCCCGTTGAGGACAAGTTCATGGGTCCCGTAATAAACGAGGCTGCTCTAAACAAGATCCTCCGTTATATTGAGATAGGCAAGGGGGAGGGGAAACTGCTGGTCGGTGGTGAGAGACTGACGGGAGGACTCTACGACGAGGGCTACTACGTTGCCCCCACGATCTTTGCGGACGTGGACCCCAAGGCCAAAATAGCCCAGGAGGAGATCTTCGGCCCCGTCCTCGCCGTTATAAAGGCGAAGGACTTTGACCACGCCCTTGAGATAGCCAACGACACCATCTACGGTCTCACTGGCGCACTCTTCACGAAGAACCGTCAGAAGATAGCCCGTGCAAAGTGCGAGTTCCACGTGGGTAACCTGTACATAAACCGTAAGTGTACCGGTGCGGTCGTCGGTGTCCATCCCTTCGGCGGCTTCAACATGTCCGGGACGGACGCCAAGGCCGGAGGTCCGGACTACCTCCTGTACTTCCTCCAGGGCAAGAGCGTTTCAGAAAAACTGAACTGGTAAACCTCCCGTTTTATGACCTCACCCCCGCCGTACGGCGGGGGTTTTTAGTTTGCTGCTTTCACGCGTTGCGAAATTTAACTTCGCCCTTATAATTTTGCCCAGAATTGGACCATGATACCTTTTGTAACGGTTCACCTTAGTCCGGCAACCTATCTCCCACGTTGGACGTGGCTGGAGAAAACCCACCAGTTCGGTATGGAGGTGGGTATAAGGCGGGAAACGTACGCCGTAGCCCTGGGATACGGAAGTACGTACGTGTGGGAGAACGTGAGGACACCGGATGAGGCTCTTATCACCTCGTCGTACTATCACCTCTACAACCTTACCCTTTACCGGAACACTGGGAACCTCTCCCCCTTCCTCTCCTTGAGCCTCGCCAAACCGGTGATTACGGGCGTGAGGGACAGGGAGGTGGAGGGATTTAACTCCTCCCTGCAGGGGGTATCCCCCGGATTGAGGGCAGGAGTGTCCTACGTCTGGAGGTACCGCGTCTTCTCCGTCGCCCCGACCGTGGGTCTATCCTATTATCCGGCTCTATCCGTCTATAGGAAGGTGGATGGGGTCGCAGGCCTGAAAGATAAGGTAGGCATCCTCCGGGCGGTGGCGTACGTAAGTTTGTCCCTGGGTAAGTGAGACCATGACCTGGACGATATTTTTGGGCGGGAACGTTGATCTGGTCTCCCTCGTCAGTAACGTTAGAGGGAGCGACGTCCTTGAGGTCAATACGGCCGAGGTTAGCGAGTTGGTGTTGGGTGGGCGGGTAGGACAGTGGGTGTTCTACGCCTCTCAGGGGTTCAGCTACATGCCTCCGGAGGCGTGGGATTGGGCATACACTTCCAAGAGCGATTACAGGTTCATGATGGGCAGGAGAGTAAAACGCTTTAACGTCCTTGCAGGCACGGTGTTCTCCCATCCGATACAGGTATCAATGGATCATCCCAGACTTCTGTGGTCTTCGTTCGGTGTGCAGGCGGAGGTATCGCTACCCCTCTTTAAGGACTTCTCCGTTTTCGGCGTTAAGGTATCCCCTACGTTGTCGCCGAGGGTAGGGGCCGTGTACTACCCCATGTTGAGGTGGTGGGAGGGCGGAAATAGGGTTGATAGGTGGAACGTACTGAGGCTCTACGCCCGCACTATTGTGGCCTTGGGCGTGGGGAGGTAAACCATGCTGTTGGGTGCATCCCTGTTCTTACCTTTCCTTGCTGCCTATCCGAAGTATGGGGAGGTAAGGACCTTCCACGATGAGACGCCGGAGATAAGCCTGTATCTGGGGTTCAGTCCCCACACGATGGTGGCCGGGTGGAGGAGGATGGGGAGTCTGAACAGGTCCATCTACGTCCTCAGGTACGTACGCTACACCGGGAACCTGGGCGTGGGTGGGGGGATAGTGGCGGAGACCAACCTCAACTTCTTCGGCCTTGACGCCACCCTCTCCTACAGGGGTAAGGCCTCCTTCCTGCAAGTCTCACCGAGGTTGAGTCTTATCTACTTCCCCACCGTGAAGTACCCCGGATACGTAAAACCCGTAGACCGCATCGTGAAGAACTTCGTATCCCTCACCTTCGGCGTTAATCTGGGTGTAGCAGCCAGAGTGGAGGTGGAAAGATGATAGTGGGCCTCGGACTTCACCTGAATCCGTTTGTAGGGTACGGCGACGGTATCCTTGAGAGGTCCAGCTACTACCTGAGCAGCGCGAACCTGTCCCTTTACGGGGAATGGGGAACCTTAACCCTTCAGTACGGACGCTTCCTTGAGGGACCCTCTCCCACGGCGGAGGCCTGCTTCTCCACCGGTGTAAGGTACCTATCCGCCTCGTACGGTAGGGAGATGGGGAGGCTGACCCCCTTCGTTGGCCTCATATACGGCCAGACGACCATGGAATGCACCCCCGAAGCCCTCTCCTCCCTGTCCTACGACGGCCAAGGTACCATAGACGCCTTTAACGGGAACGAGGGCAGGACCTCCATCTTCGGCGGAGGTCTGGGAGTGGTTTTAGGACTGGGGGACTTCGGCCCGTTCTCCTTCTCCCTCGTGGGGCGCGTGGCCTACTATCCGAAGGTGCCGGTCTACCGCATGGACCTCTACGAGGCCGAAGACGGCCTGAGGGGGACGATAAGACACCACGAGGACAGGACGAACGTCGTAAAGACCTCCCTGTCTCTTCGGGCGGAGGAGACCTTCAGGGTGGAAGGGGCCCGTCCTTCTGGGGTGGGGATGAGGCTGTTTGCGGGGGGAATGCTCTCCCCTTACGACCGGTTCAGGGGAGGGTACTTCGGCGTTGATATGGGGAGGATAGCCCTTATGAGCGTATTCGGGACGGCGAGGCTACCCGGCTACACCCCCGTGGGCGAGATCTACGCCCTCTACGACTTCCGCTGGCTCTCCGCCGGCGTGGGTATGGGGAAGTGGGGAGACGGGGGTACAGTCCTCTCCCTCGTAGGCAGGAAGGTGCTGAGGTGGAGGTTCCTTGAGGTGGGTGCGATCGGAGGCCTCAGGTATCTACCCGATAGCCGCAGGTTAAAGCCGATATTGGGGGTGGGAGTCGGTTTCGGAATGGGAGGTGGCAAATGACAGCACTGTTCTTCGGCATAGGTATGGACGGTTTTTACCTTCTCCGGTGGGCGTCGGAGAGGGTTGGACTCGGAGGCTTTACCCACCCGTCCTACGTTGAGTCATCCCACGGGTACTTCTTAGGGTTGAGATCTGCAGAATGGCTGGGTTACGTGTCGTTCACAGGGTCCTACTTCCCCTACGACCCCTCGTCAATATCTCTGAACACCACATCAGGGGTCAGATCGTTTCGCCTTATGGCAGGCCGGTCCGTCAGGAACTACGACGTCCTTGCGGGTGTGAGTCTTGAGAAGCCGACGTTCTTCATAGGGGACACGCGGTTGAGCGGGTACAACCACCAGTTCTTCCGGAACGTCTACCCCGGCCTGAGGGCGGAGGTTTCCCGTCCCATCGTCTGGAAGATCCTCTTTCTGGCCCCGCGCGTGGGTCTGGTTTATCTACCCGTCGTCAGATGGTACGGGGCAAAAGACGGAAACGGATCCCCTGAGATATACGAAGTTGCCTCCCGGAGGAACGTGTTCCGCATCTACTTCAACCTGCACGCGGGAGTGGAGTTTTAAAGCCGGAAGGCCCTCTTCGCCCTCTCTATGCCCTCCACGAGGCGGTCAACGTCCCCTTTAGTGTTGAAGATGGAGACGCTCGCCCTAACGCTCTGATGGTACGGAATGTCAAGAAACTTGTGGAGGGGGTGGGCGCAGTGTCCGCCTGAGCGTACCATTATACCCATCTCGCCGAGGTACCAGGCGAGGTCGTGGGGGTGTAACCCCCTGAGGTTGAAGGCCACGAGAGAGGTACGATCCTCCGGAGGGGGACCGTAAACCTCAACGCCGGGAACGGATCTCAGGGATTCGTACAGGTAACGGGTCAGCTCCCCCTCGTGGGCGAGGATGTTGTCGTACCCTATTTTCAGGATGAAGTCAATGGCCGCCCCGAGACCTATAACACCCCCCACGTCGGGAGTCCCCGCCTCGTACCTCTTCGGTGTTTCCTCTAATTCGTAGTTGTCAAATCCCACGTCCTTTATCATGCTGCCGCCTATCAGTAAGGGGTTTCCATCCTTCAAAAGCTCCTTCCTTCCCCAGAGTATTCCCGTACCCATGGGGCCGAAGATCTTGTGTCCTGAAAAACCGATGAGGTGCGCCCCCGTCTCCCTCACCCTGACCCGATGGTGGCTCAGGTACTGCGCTCCATCTAAAACGACGTAGGCACCCACCTCTCTGGCCATCTTCGCCACCCTCTTAAAGGGTGGGATGGTTCCGAGGACGTTGGAGGCCATGGTCAGGGCCACGACCTTCGTATTGTGGGTAAGTTTTTTCTTGAAGTCGTTGAGGTCAAGGTATCCGTCAGGGGTTACGTTGAAGATCACGAACTCCGCCCCCTTAATTCTGGCCAGCCTCATCCATGGCAGGAAGTTGGCGTGGTGTTCCATAACGCTGACCAGAATACGGTCCCCCTCCTTCACGTACTCCCCGAGGATGGAGGCGGCGAGGTTCAGGGCCTCCGTGGCGTTCTTCGTAAAGACTACCTCGTCCGGATGGGCTCCAAGAAGGCGGGCCACCTTCTCCCTGCTCTCCTCGTAAGCCTCCGTCGCCCGGTTCGCCCACGGATAACCGCCCCTGTGGACGTTGGCGGGAAACTCCTCGTAGTACTTTACCATGGCCTCTATGACGGTACGGGGTTTCAGGGACGTGGCTCCGGAGTCAAGGTAAACGACACCCTCCCGAAGCGCCGGGAACTCTGCCCTACAGTCTACCATAGCACGGATTTTATACCCGATACCCTCCTATTCCTCCCCCCTCTGACCCAGCTCTTTGTCCAACAGGTAGAGGCCGGTTCCGTCCTCTCCCACCATTTCAAGGGCGGACAGCAGATCCCTGAATATGTCTTCCTCCTCTATCTGCTCCTCGTAGAACCAGCCGAGGAACTGCCAGGTGCCGAACTCCCCCTCCTCCATGGCCGTTTTGCCTATGTTGTAGATGAGGGACGTAACCTTCTTCTCATGCTCAAGGGCCTCCTTTACGGCCTCCTTCGGTGAAGACCATTCTGACTTCGGCCTCGCTATCTCCTTCAACTCAACCCTTACCCCCTTCTCTAACAGGTGGTTGTAGAACTTCATGGCGTGTTCAAGCTCCTCCTTCGCCTGCACCTCAAACCACTTTCCGAACCCCTTGAGGCCCCTGTCGTGGAAGTATGCGGCCATGGCGAGATAAAGATAAGCCGAATAGAGTTCGTGGTTTACCTGTTCGTTCAAAAGCGCGTCCGTCTTTTTCATGGGTAAAGATTATACGTCCGACTCGCACTAACCCCTCTTTAAAGCCACAAGTGCCATGAGCAGAACCATAACGCTCAGAAGTATCTCTCCTGCGGTTCTGTTGATAAACAGGGTCACGTCCCCGGTCACTAAGAGTACGAGGGCTGCCGCCCCTCCGATCCATCTCTTTCCTATCTCGCTTCCCCAGAAGGCAACCGTTGTCCAAAACCCTGCGGAAACGGCGATTATGTCCAGAACGACTATGACGATGTGTGGGGCAGACAGCTCGTCAGCAAACTTAAGAAGTACCAAGGATACGGTCAAAACCGTTACTGTGGACAAAAACCATCCTATCCATCCCGATGGTCTCAGGGACCTAAAGGCTCCACCGACGAAAGGCGTTATGTACTGTATAACCCCGGCCGTTATGAAAGCGCGCGAGAGTATCAGGATGATCTCCGATTTGTATATAGGGTAAAGTCCCTGAAGTGCAAAGGCCAGAGCCAAAAGCAGGTACGTTTTACCTCTTATACTAAAAGGTGAAATCTCGTAAACCTTCTTTGCTTGGGCTGCGGCGCTCAGGAGAGAGGCCACGATAAACACTTCCTCCACCATGATAACGAATTATATCCTTGCATGACCGTGTCTCTCCAAACGTGTAGCACGTTAAACCGCATCCCCCTGTACCTTCGCGGATAGAATCCGCCCCATGGCAAAGGCCATCGTGGTGGGAAACGGGGCCCTCGGCCTCTTCACGGCCCGAAGGGCCAGAGATATGGGGATGGGGGTCGTTATGGTAGGGAAGGGTAAGCCCCCTGACAGGTTCATCGTACTTCAGGAGAACGTTATACGGGTTCTGGAGAGGGTGTACGGTGGGTATCCGGGTGTCCGGGTGAAGGGGATCAGGGTTCTGGATCTGAAGGGTAGGGAGTGGCGCAGGATAGAAAGTGAAAAAAGAGGACTCAGGATGGCATCGGTATCTTACGGCGATTTCCTCGCCTTCCTTGAGGAGAATTTAAAGGACGTGGAAAGGGTTGAGGGGTACGCTACCTCCCTTGACCCTTCGGGAAGCGTTAGAACGGAGAGCGGAAGGGAGATAAACGGGGATCACGTTTTCGTCGCCGCAGGTAAACCCTTCCGTAAGGTCGTATCTTACAAACATAAGACCTTTTACCTCGGTTTTCCCCGTTTGAGCGCGGAGGAGGACTGGATTCTCCAGATCAACGACTCCCACTTCTACGCGGTGGTGACGCCCTTCGGGCAGGGCAGGTACGCCCTCGCCACGGCCTCAGAGGACGTATCGCCTCTAAAGGAACTTTTTGGGGATTTTGAGTGGGATCCCTTTCCCCTTGACCTCTCCTCTTACTACACCCCATTCTGGAGGAAGGGGAGGATAGTGTACCTCGGAGACAGCGTCAGACGTTTTCACCCCCACACGACTCAGGGCATAAACCGGGCGATATGGATAACCGACCGTTTCTTCCGCCGGGGGTTAAAGTTCAGCCCGTGGGACGTATTCGGTGAGTTCGTCTTCTTCCTTGAGGGGATCGTACTTGATAGCCTTTGGGGAAGCGGACGACGGCGTATAAGGCTCTCCTACCTGCCGATGGACGTGGGTTTTGGATACACCCTGATGGCCGGCACCCTCTGACATGCACAGGCCTTTTGACCTATACACGGAGGATTACGACCTCTGGTTCACGACGAGGGGGAGGGAAGTTTACAGGTACGAGTTGCGGGCGATATGCGGGGAGTTGCTGAAGGGACGGGTCCTTGAAGTGGGGGTGGGTACCGGGAGGTTCGCCGGTCCCCTCGGTGTCAGGTTCGGCCTGGACCCATCCCTTAGATCCTTAAAACTGGCCAGAGAAAGGGTTGATTACGTGGTTGCCGGGAGGGGTGAGGCTCTCCCCTTTAAGGATGGGAGCTTTTCCGTCGTTCTCCTGATAGTTACGGTGTGCTTTCTGGACGACGTTAAGGCCACGATCGGGGAGATTAAGAGGGTCCTGCGTCCGGGTGGGGAGCTGATAACGGGGTACGTCCCGGCGGATACCCGTACAGGGAGGGAGTACATCCGGAAAGGTAGGGAGGGACACCGCTTTTATGCCCACGCCCGGTTCTGGAGGACGGAGGAGTTAGAGAGTCTCCTGAGGGATCACGGCTTTCGGAAGGTGGGTTTCAGGAGTGTTGTGAAAACTACCGGGGGGTATGCCATAGTACCGTGGGAGTCAGAGGATACGGTGTTCAGCGTTCTGAGGGTGAAAAAGGTTTAATGTTTGCTCCTCACGATTCTTCTAACGCCGTCTTTACCCACCACGAAGAAGACCCCACGGCCAAGGCGGGCCCTGTCGTACTCACCCACGTACACCAGCCTCCCGGAGGCGTCGTATATCCTGACCACACCTTCAACTATAGCCTCGTGCTTTGGCATCTCAGCGATACCCACCCTCTCAGGTCTCACCCTCAGTGCTATGAGGTCGTAGTCCGACGTATCCGTACTGAAAGAGTTGCTGTAGCCAGTTATCAGCAGATCCAACGAGTCCCCTTCAATAAACCTTGCCCCCGACCCAACGTCTGTGCGGGAGAAGTCGTAGTAAGGTCCAAAGAGAATGAGATCGGAAGAGCCTGTGACAAAATAGGCTATCTGTATTTTGCTGCTCAATTCACCCACGGTATCAACGATAGGCGAGTAGGGCTTTGTTTTATCTGATGGATCGTATACGTACACGTATTGTCCAAGGTAGTTAACGTAACCTCTAAGGCGCCCACAGAACCCTGCCAAAACGAAGAAAGTGTCGGATTCCTGCTGCATGGACAGTATGCCGTAGTCCAGGTTACTATCCGTCGTTATCATAAGAGAACTGACGAGGTATCCGAGGTGGGAAATGGAGGATACGTTGTCCACCTGAACGCTCCCGGAAACGAAGTAGAAAGGATACGATGCCTTCCTGCCCACCACCGTAATAACGCCGAACTTCAGGCCGGGGGAGTACGTATCGGCATGAAAAACTATGCTGTCAATCCCCGAAACGGATACGTTTGAATGGGCGCTAATAGGGAAGAAGTTGGGAACAGTATCGCCAAAAAGTATCCCCTTACCACCGATTACCAGTCTTCCGTCCTCAAGTACCTCCGAGGAGTAAAGTACGATCTCCCGATAACCGAACCCCTGCACGGTTAAAGCCTTCACGCTGTCTCCACCAATTGGATCTATCCCGATAACGTACCCTACGTAAGACGTGTCCCAGCTGAACCTCTTGAATCCCACCCCCCACACGATACCCCTCAAAGTGTCGTACACGGCACCGTACAACCCCTCCTCCTCACCCGCTACACCGTACGTAGTGTCCCACACTACGTTACCGAACGTATCCACCTTTACCACATAGATGTCCCTATCGCCCACGGGTCCCCTCCATCCCACCACGATGTAGCCATCCGAAACCTTCGCAACGTCCCTCGCTACCTCCTCAACCCCACTCTGACCGTGTACCGTAGCCCATAGCAGATTACCGATAGTGTCAACTTCGGCTATGAAGAAGTCTTTGTCCCCGTTTTCAGTCGTGTAGCCCACGGTTATCAGGCCTGAACTGGATTCCACTCCCCTGAACACTTTCTGCTCCCCAGTACGGGGATACACCCTGAACCATAAGGTGTCAGATAGTTGTGCAAACAGAGCTATCATCATAACAGGTAAATTATAAAGGGGTAGCAGGTATCAAATCAGCAAAATGCCCTTTACAGGGGAGAAAAAGATTACAGGGTGTAGTCCAGAATCCTCTCCGCCCGCTCTATGGTCTCAACGCTCGGCCTCCTGCCTCCCTCAAGGCCCAGTTCCTTCATGATATGGCCGACGATGACGAAGATGGTGCCGGCCAGTACGGGCATGTTCTCCCGGACTTCGTCGTCGTACCCCAGATCCGTCTTCGCCTTGACCGCCTGAAGGACGGGATCTATATCCACCCCCTCCTTGAGTTCTAGGAACTTATCCATGGAGAGGCGGAGGCCCTTCGTGATAGGGAAGTCTTCCATTATCAGATAGTCCCTATCGTTCCTGCGGGCGTTATGCTCCGCCACCTCAACCATATCGTTGAACTTCTTCTCCACTATCTGGAGGATACGTTTTGCCTTGTTCTTGTCCAGATCTATTCCGCAGCACCTACGGAACAGGATCTCCATCTTTTTGTAGCTTATCAGCATGAGAAAGTATTATAAACCTGCTCCCTTTGCGGGCGTAAAATTCTACCGTGATACTCTGGGTAATGGCGGCGGATACCCTTATTTTTGAGCGTACGTTCCGTATACATCCGAGGTACAGTAAGACCTTTTCCCTGAAGGTTCCGGCTGATAAAGTCCTCGTCCTGAAGGTGTCCGGAGCCAGCCCCGACGATTACTCCGTCGTCCTCTTTGACGAGAAGGGGTTCACCTACTTCCAGAGGAACGGAGACTCCAGCTGGAGCATGCATACCCTTGAGGGGGACAGCACCTTTACGTGCTATCTCAACAGGAAAGGGACCCTCAACTTCGTGGTATGGAACAACTCCTACGAGGAAAATTGGATAAGCCCGACTGTAAGGGTCTACCTTCGGGACGGCAAGGACTCCACTAACTGCTTCTTAGAATACGGGGAGTAGCCCTACCTCTCAAGGGCATCGTAATAGGCCTCGTACCCTCTCCGCCTGAACTCTTTCGCCACCTGTCTGCTCAACCTCCCCCTTCTGCACACGAAGACGTATACCCTGTCCTTCGGAAGGTCTTTCCCGATGACCTCCCCGAAGTTTTCGGGATCCACGAAAACCCTCTCAACGTCCCCCTCAACCTGACCCGTGAACCGGAGGGGGTCGGCCCCGTCGTACTCCTTCGTAATGTCAATCAGTCTCACGTCCTCCATCGCCCTCTCTATGGCACCCAAAACCTTCTCCTCCTCGGCCTTTACCTCCCTCAATCTGGTTCTTATAGGTGAGGACGTTGCTATGGCGCAGAACTCTGGCATAGAGGCCGAAAGTTCGTATATACCCAGTTCTCTTGCCTTCGCTATTATCTCTTCCTTGTCAAAGGAGACGAGCGGCCTGAGGACGGGGATTTTTACGGCCTCCTCAATTACCCTGAGGTTGGGAAGGGTCTGGGTGGAAACCTGACCTACGGACTCTCCGGTTATTATGGCCTCGGCCCTTATGCTCCGGGAGAGGATCTCCCCCACCCTGTACATGATCCGCTTCAGTACGACCAGTCTCAGCTCCTTCCTGACGAGGAAGAGGGCGGAGAGGATGGGGGAGAAGTCCACGACGTAGAACTTCGGCACGTAGCCGTATATCCAGTCGTTGTAAAGTTTACGTACTATGGAATGGGTTCCCCTCACGTGGTCCTCGCCACCGAGGTCGTAGAGGACGAAATGCAATTTTATTCCCCTCTTCAGGGCGTACCATGCCGCCACCGGCGAGTCAAACCCACCCGACACCAGAGCGAGTGCTTTGGCCTGCGTTCCCACCGGCAGGCCTCCGGGTCCCCTCTCCCACCTGTGATATACGTAAACCACATCCCCTCTGATCTCAAGGTTTATCTGGATATCCGGCGAGGTCAGGTTCACACCGGCTGCGTACGGGTAGAGGGCCCCACCGAGTTCCCTCTCCAGCCTCTGAGAGGACATACCCTTATCCCTCACCTTTACCCTCACGGCGAACCTCTTACCCTTCACCTCTTCGGAGAAGGCCTCCACGAGTCTCCGTTTCAGATCCTCCAGATCGGAAAAGGGCCACCTTATCGCCCTCGCAAAGGCTGCTATACCGAAGATCCGCCGCAGTATATGGGAAACGTCCTCATCCGTCTCAACGTAAACCCTGTCCCTGTCTCTGCCAACTCTCCCATCTACTCCGTGTCTCCTTAAAGCCTCTCTCACGTTAGACGCGAGGCGATGTATGAACTGGCGCTTTACACCCTCGGACTTCGTAAACACCTCCGAAGAGTACCTTATCAGATACACGGCGACAATTGTACCGGTGAAAAGGTATTTTTTACGGGGGAGGACTTTCAGCAGTATAATCTACGAAGGAGGTGGCGGAATGAAAGATGCCGTTCTAAGAAAGGATAGGGTCTGGACTTACGAGGATTACCTTAACCTTGAAGACGATAAGAGGTATGAAGTCATAAACGGGAGGTTAATGGAGATGCCCGCACCGGGGTTTGAACATCAGAAGGCATCGGGATTGATAGAGTTCCTGCTGAGGGGCTTCGTTTATAAAAACCATCCGGGAGAAATCGTGGATGCCCCCTTTGACGTCATTTTGTCAGAGACGGTGGTCGTCCAGCCGGATGTAGTTTTCATATCCAACGATAACCTGAAGAACATCAAACGAGGTAGGCTGTTCGGCCCCCCCGACCTTGTGGTTGAGATAGTTTCACCTACGAGCTACGTAAGGGACAGGTACGAGAAGTTCTCTCTTTACGAAAAACACGGTGTTAAAGAGTACTGGATCGTCCTGCCCGGCGAAAGGGTAATTGAGGTCTGGTGCCTGAAGGACGGTAAATATACCCTCCACTCTATTGCCGTAGAAAAGGGTGAGGTTGAATCGTGTGTTCTGAAAGGTCTTAAGGTCAAGGTTGAGGAGGTTCTAAAATGAAGGAGGCCGTTCTTGAGAGACCGAAGGGGAAGGTCTGGACCTACGAGGACTACTTGAGCGGGTGGATCCCAACGGAAGTTTCGGAAATAGTGAAGGGTAAGGAGGTTAGAAAGATGCCTGTGGGCTTCATACACGGTTTTTTAGAGGGGAAAATATACACGTTACTTTTGAGTCTTCCGAAGAATAAATACTTCGCTGCCGTGGGCGAAGTCGCGCTATTACTCTCCCGATCTCCTTTGACCCTTAGAGGTGCGGACGTTGTGGTAATATCTAAGGACAGGCTAAAGGGAATACCGAAGGGAGCGGTAGAAGTGCCTCCCGACCTGATAGTTGAGATAGCCTCTCCCTCTGACAGCCTGCCCTACATCCTTGAGAAGATGGAGGATTACAGGAAGTGGGGGGTAAAGAGACAGGTTTGGGTTTTTCCGGAGGACAGGAAAGTTGTGGTAGTTGGTGAGAAAGGGGTTAAGGTTTTTGGTGAGGATGATGAGGTAGAACTTCTGGAGAGTGTGAAGTTCAGGTTCAGGGACTTACTGAAGGAGGTTGAGGATGAAGGAAGCCGTAGTTGATAGGCCAAAGGATAAGGTGTGGACCTACGAAGACTACCTTCGCCTTGAAGACGACAAACGCTATGAGGTCATAAACGGGAGGTTGTACGAGATGCCCGCGCCCACGACGGAACATCAGAGGATACTCGGTAAGATTTACAAGGCTATAGATAAATTTGTTGAAAGTGCGGGTGTGGGAGAAGTTCTTATATCACCTGTGGATGTGATCCTTTCGGATACCTTGATCGTTCAACCCGATATAGTTTTTGTGTCCGAAAAGCGTAAGGGTATAGTTAAAGAGCGTATCTTCGGCCCCCCGGATCTCGCCGTTGAGATCGTATCCCCGTCCAGTTATTACAGGGACAGGTACGAGAAGTTTGTTCTTTACGAGAAGCACGGCATTAAAGAATATTGGATCGTCTTGCCCGGTGAAAAGGTTATTGAGGTGTGGTGTTTGAAGGACGGGAAATACGTTCTACACTCCATCGCCGCGGGAAAAGGAGAGGTTGAATCGTGCGTTCTGAAAGGGCTGAAAGTTGAAGTTGAGGAGGTGTTGAAATAAGGGGAGTGATTGGAGAACGATGATATTTGACGAGAATTGTTGCACCTGAGTTCCTGAAGGCCTCTTTGTAAACCTGGTCGTCCCTCAACGTTCCCCTTAGAATGGCCTCCCGGATGCTCCGCAACGTCCTCTACCTGTTCTCCGGAAACCTACTCTCCGCCCTCCTCAACCTTCTTATGGGTTATCTCATACTCCGCTACCTCTCGGCCGAGGAGTACGGAAGGTACGGGGTGGTCGTGGACCTCCTCAACATGCTTGCTCTTGTCTTTGGATCCCTCTTCGTAAACGCCCTTCAGCGATACGTAGCCATGTACAGGGCGGCGAAAGACTACGGGAAAGCGTCCGGAATTCTGACCGTCGCCCTGACCTACGCCGTGGTGGTCTCTACGATGGTGTTTCTGCCCGCCTTTCTGTTCCCTGAGACGGTGGCCAGATACCTCCTGAGGGATCCGGGGTACGCCCCTTTCGTACGCCTTTACTCCCTTGCCGTCCCTTTCATTATCCTGTCCGCTTACCTGTCCTCCTTCATGAAGGGTATGGGGATGTTCGCGAGGGTAGGAGTCTTTGATCTTACCCTGCCAACGGTAGTGAGGGCCGCCGTCCTCGTAGTGGGATTGCCGGCTTTTCCGGGGTATGGCCCTCAGGTGACCACACTCTCGTCGGTTTCCAAGTTCCTGTCCAACTTCCTCCTTAATTCCTTCGCGTCCTTTAAGGCAACTTTCGGTCTGTTGAGACATCCCGAAAAGGAGTACGAGTTAAAGGAGTGGTTGAGGTACAGCGTATTCGTATGGGGAAGGTACGCCCTCTCCATCCTCTCCTCCAACGTCAAGAGCGTCCTCGTTGGCTCCATTAAAGGGGCAGCACAGGGCGGTGTCTTCAAGGTGGCCTTCCTCGTACTCTCACCCGTGTACATGTTAGAAACTTCCCTCGTCAACGTCCTATTTACGCGCCTTTCAAAGGCCATGGGGAAGGGTGAGGACGTGGGTGGTGATGTCCGCCGCTACTCATTCTATATCGTGGGCGCCGAGATACTCTTCGGAGTTCTGCTGATAGCAATAGGGCCGTACGTACTTAGGTTCTTCGGTAAGGGGTACGATGCGGCATCGCCTCTGCTCGTTCTCGTACTCCTCGCCTACGTTATAAACTCCTCCTCGTCCGTCCACAAGGTCTTTCTTCTATCTATCGGTAGGAGTGACCTCATCCTCCTTATCCACGGCATAAACGCTGCCGTTTCCCTTTTCGGGGGACTTCTCCTTATAAGGTGGTTCGGTACGGTGGGGGGAGTGTACGCCTTCGTACTTGAGGGGACGGCCGGAACTCTCGTGGCTTTCCTCTTCTATCGCCTTCAGACGGGCAGACCACCTATAGACAAAAAAACGGCGGCCACCCTCGTCTTATCTGTGGCCGCCGCTGTCGTTTACTATACCCTTACAGCAGGGTAGCCTTTACGGTCTTCTCCGGAACACCGGCGAGGGCTATGGAGACCGGACAGTTATCTTTTGCCGTTTCGGCGTACTTCTTGAAGGTCTCGGCATCTATGCCCGGAACCTTGCCCTCAACGACGAGGTCTATCCGGGTGATGCGGGGACCCTCTTCCTTAAGCTCAAGGTATACGGTCGCCGTCGTCTTCAGGCTCTCCGGCTTAAACCCGTCCTTCTCAAGGATGGCAGACAGGAACATGGTAAAGCAACCGGCATGGGCGGCTGCTATTAGTTCTTCGGGGTTGGTACCCTCCCCGTTCTCAAAGCGGGAGGCGAAGGAGTACTGCCCTTCAAAAACCCCCTTGCCGACCACCATTTTACCGTGTCCGTCCTTTAAACCGCCGTGCCATACTGCCTCAGAAGTCCTCCTTATCGCCATGGTTTACCTCCTTTTTCTGACCTTTGAGGTCAGGATTATACGGTGGCAGACTCACTCCACGAGGCCGAGTATTCTCAGACCTCTCATTACCTTCTCCGACGCGCTACCGCCACGGAACAGTATCTCCTCCAGATCCCTGTCATAGAGAGATACCGCCTCCAGCACCGCATCCAGGTCCTCCAGATTCAGAGAGTACAGATCCACCCTGACCAGAGCCTTCTGAAGTATCTCCTCCATCTCCGAGGATGCCCTGTGGAAAATGAGGTACCTTATCCTCCTCACTTTGAGTTCTTTTTCGTCCATCTCACCAGATAGAACGCTCTGAAACCGCGTTCACGGAGTATGTAAGCGGCCCTTTTCGCTATACCCCCGGATGGACACGTGCAAACTGTAACGTAGTAGTCGTATCCCTTCGGGGGATCGTACCCGTCAACTATCAGGGATAGGGGCAGGTTGTACTTCACTCCGATTGGAGCCTTTTTGAAAAACGAGTGGGATCGCACGTCTATAAACAGCACCTTACCCCGCAGGCGACCCGCACTATCTTCCGATATGGCCAGACTGTCTAAGCCGCCTGCAGCGTAAAGTAACCATACCATGCCGCGAACACCCCGTACAGGAAGAAGAGGATGCCAAGGATAACCAACAGTGTGCCTATGGCCTTCCTGTAAGGTCTAAGGGAGTTTATCTCGGTCAGGATGCCGAACAGGCCAAAGAAGCCGTGGTAGAGGCCGAAGCCCACGAAGAAGGTGTACATTATCGTCATTATGAGATCCTTAGACCGGGCGAGGACGTTCACCCAGTTGAGTGGGCTGGATGGATCATCAAGTGGAGCGGTTGCACCTGCTGAGAAGTGCATGAGAGTAATATGGCCAAAGAGGAGGAAGAACAGGAAGAACCCCGCTATCAGATGAAGAGACCAGAGTTTACCACCTTTCATAGAGAGTATTCTACTGCCGTTGTCCTGTTGGAAGCAGGATTCTGGTTCCATAGATCGCAGATGGATAAGTTGGCTTCGGCCAGCAATACTATCAGGTATTACTTCCGTGCTGCCACCTTCGGTATCTGGGAAGTCGTAAGGGGATAGGGAGTTCTCCACCCCCTTAAGGTTCACATTACGCCCTTTATCTCTAGCGTGAAAAACAAATGGGGACAAGGTCATATGAATATGCCCCAAAACTCGCTTAACCTAAAGGAGCAGGGTTGCCCGGTGTTTTCTCCTGTGGATAATAGATAACATCCGAATGCACGATTCTCCCCGTGATGGTATTCTCCGTTGCTCTACAACAGTAAATGCCCCTATATGAAAAACCGCCCTGAGAGGTGAAGAGATCGTTCCGGCGGGCGGCGAACATCATCACCCGGTATTATACAGGTGAAGTGTCCCGGACAGTAATAAAAACGTGAAAACCGAAGACCCACGGGGCGGGACAGCCGGGACGAAGATATGCGGGTTAAGGGTGAAAATTGGGCATAACTTTGATTATTATTAACGTTATAGGTCGCTTTACATAATAGCCATTATGTTAAGAGGGGTCTTCATCCTCCTCAACTGGCTCGTAGATCTGCATGAATACTTCCGGGGATACGGGGTAGGCCTCCTCCTTCACCCCGCGAACGATGTAGTATCCATAAGGAGCGATCATCTCTCCCTCTAATGTCCTTATCACAAGCGCCCCATCTTTCCGAAAATACCCATCACGCCCCAACCACTTTAACAGGGCGTCCTTGTCCGTATCAGGGGTGTAATGCACCGCCTCAAGTATCAGAGGTTTTCGCTTGTACTTCTTTACCTTCATGGATAGACCTCCTTATAGCGTCCTCTATATCCGATAGATCTGGCTGGAAGTACCTCAT
>WFXS01000043.1 GCA_015490465.1 Caldifarciminota bacterium | reverse complement strand
TAGCGATGGGGGGAGTACTTGGAGCCCCCCTCAGAGGTTATCTAACAGATGTAATGGGGGAGTATATGGGTTTTGAGTACGACAGCGACCGTCTCTTAGGCGTATGGGGAGGGGACAGGCGGGAGCCGAGGCGTATGGTGTACTTCAGTGCTACTACCAAGGGTATGATAGGGGTCAGGGAGAGGAGAATTGGGGGTAAGGGGGTGTTCACCGTCTTCAGGGGAGGTGTTGACCTGAAGGTTGAGAGTGAAGTTTATTCCGTGAGCGGCAGGCTCGTTTTCAGTGGTAAGGGCAGGGTTTCCTTGCCCGCCGGGGTGTACTTCGTCAAGATCGGGGGTAGAGTGTTTAGGGTGGTGGTAAGGTAGGTCTCCTTACTTTACGGAACCTTTACCTTTCCTCCCTTGTACAGGCCGTACTTAATTTCAACAGCCTTGAACAGGTTATCAAAGAGGACGAGGGGCGTTATCTTACCGACCCCTCCCGGAACCGGGGTTATCGCCTTAACGTAGTCCTTCAACTCATCAAAACGGGCGTCTCCCACCCATTTCCCGTCCTTATGGACCGTGGATATATCCACGACGACACTCTCAGGCGTGAAGTACTCTCTTCCGAAGTACTCTCCAATACCCGCCGATAAAAACACAACGTCCGCCCTTTGCGTGTACTCTATGACGTTCTTCGTCTTCCGGTGTAGGACGGAGACGGTTGAGTCCCGGTTGAGGAGCATCAGGGTGAGAGGCCTGCCTACCCGTACGCTCCTACCCACTATCACGGCATCTGCTCCGGAAAGATCGCACCCTATTTCCTCCCGGTAGTACTCTAAGAGGAGGATGGCGGCCATGGGGGTAGGGGGGACGTAAAGGGC
Source organism: Caldifarciminota bacterium (assembly GCA_015490465.1). GTDB lineage: Bacteria > Hydrothermota > Hydrothermia > LBFQ01 > LBFQ01 > JAADCS01. The sequence goes on along the minus strand of WFXS01000043.1, from coordinate 24,730 downwards.
GTCGTCGTACGCTATCCGCCCGATGTGGTACTCCGATATCCCCTCTATGTCCTTTTCGGGAGGTAGGTCCTGTATCTGAGGTTCTCCAAGCTGTACGACCCCGTCCCCCTCCTCCACGCTGGACACGATCTCCACCTCCATCTTGCGGGCGAGTTTGAGGAGTGAATGCCTGTAATATTCCGAATCCGGATGACCGTCTGAGATTATGACGAGACGCGGCGCACGGGGAAGCCTGTCCCTCCGCGCCTTTAGCCGGTCAAAGTACGCCCTTCCGACGGGCCTGCCGTAGAGTATCATAGAGGACGGGGAATTCTACGGAGGAGACTCGTCCTTAGAATAGGAACTCGTGAAAGCTCGTGACCTGGACCTTTTGCGTGAAAGCCTTGTACTTTTTATACGTGAAGAGCTCAAAAAGTTCGGTTTTAACAGGGCCGTGATCGGTTTATCGGGGGGTGTAGACTCCTCTCTCGTGGCCTATCTCACCGTGGAAGCTCTCGGAAGGGAGAACGTTGTGGCCGCGATCCTGCCCTACAAACTTTCTTCCCCCGAATCCGTCACCCACGCCCGCCTCGTGGCCGACATCCTCGGCCTCTCCCCCCTTGAGATAGACATAACCCCTATGGCCGACCCCTTCATCCACACCCTCGGCATAGAGGATAGGAACCGGATCGGAAACGTCCTTGCCCGCGTCCGGATGATAGTTCTCTACGACCTGAGCGCCAGATATGGAGCGCTGGTGGTGGGTACGTCCAACAAGACTGAACTGCTCCTCGGTTACGGTACTCTCTGGGGAGACCTCGCCCACGCCATAAACCCTCTCGGGGACCTCTACAAGACGCAGGTGTGGGAGTTGGCGGAGTACGTGGGGGTTCCGGAGGTCATAGTTAAGAAGAAGCCCACCGCCGATCTCTGGCCGGGTCAGACGGATGAGGGGGAACTGGGCCTTTCCTACCGTGAGGCAGACGCCATCCTTTACGAGCTTCTGGAACTTCACCGTAGACCTCAACGGCTGTACGACAGGTACGGTAGGGATAAGGTTGACAGGGTATATACGCTATTGAGAAAGAACCAGTTCAAACGTAAGCCCCCTATCATCGCGAAGGTGGGACAGGTCACGATAAACCACGAGTTCATCGCTCCGAGAGACTGGGGGGCCTGATAGATGTTCGTACTCCTCCCGGGGTTCCTCTACGGTATCGGGGACGCAATTTTGAGTCTCCTGAAGATGCGGAGGGGCTTCGGAGAGTCCGTGGCCGTCTCGCTGACCTTCTGGGGGATAATAGGATGGTTCTCCTTCGGTCACTTCAGGGAGATCGTACTGTTATTCTCCTTCGTGGGTACTTTATGGGTTCTCTACGTTCTGATTAGGGAGAAACCGAAGGTTACAGCCCCAGCCTTTCTGATGGTGGCCGCGGCTCTTATGCGGTACGCCCTGACCGCCCCGTTTCTCTACCCTTACCAGAAGGACTTTATAATGCACACGTACTCAACGGCTACCATCCTGCACTACAACGGATACGGACCGGAGTACTACCCCTTCGGCATCTCCGGTTTCGGCGCTTTCAACCTCGGCTTCCACTTCGTATCCGCCGGCCTGTCCTACCTGACCGGCCTTGAACCTATAGACTCCGTACTGCTCGCCGTATACACCTTCTGGGGGGTGTTCTTCTGGGCCATGTACCGCTGGCTGGATAACCCCTGGGTGGCCCTCGCCTCCGTATTCACCTTCCCTTACCCCCTGAGCTACCTCAGGTGGGGAGGGTTTCCCACCCTCGCCTCGCTGGCCCTCGGTCTCGTAGCCTTCAGGGAAAGACCTCGCCATGCTCTACCTTACTGGTTAGGTGCCTTCACCTTCCACTTTATCCCCGTAGTGATCCCCATGTTCGTGTACGTTGTACAGCACCGGAGGAAGGTGTTAGAATTCCTCCCCTACGTCCTCTTCCTGTTGCTTCTTCCCCAGTACTACTTAATCCTTCGGAGTGCGACCTCCATGTCACCGACGGAGACGGCCATAGTTGACATCTTCGTCCTTTCGGGTTTCCCGAAGTCCTCGGCCGTGGTTATTATCCTCCTCCTCTTTTCCCTCCTCGGATACCACTTCCGTCCCAATTGTCGTATCCCACTCTGGGGGATCGTACTCTCCGTGATCGCAGGTGTGGTGGCCTTTCTGTTTGCGTGGTTTCACGTACCCTTCAACGCGCCGAAGAGCCTTTACATGTCCCGTATGATACTGCTTCTGCTTCCCCCGGCCGGATACGGTATGCTGAGGTTATGGCGAAGGTTCGGCCCCGTGACGCTCGTGCTTCCCCTTACGGTTTCCTCTTACATGGCGTACCTGCACTATGCCGTGAGACTCAACCCTGCCGATTGGAGAGCTCTAAGGAGGCTTCCCCGGGGGGATGGGTGGTTTCTGACCTCCTACTGGAGTGAAGGTTCCTATCTACCTGCTCTCGGGTCACCCTCATGGATATCCCACTACATAGTGTCGCAGGTGGACGAGTTCAGAGAGGCGGCCCGTGAGAGGGGTTTCAGGTACGTGGTGTGCGATCGTAACGACCCGAACGGACCGATTCCTTACTACCGTGAGGTATGCAGCAGGGGGTTAAACCATCCGGACGTCGCCGAAACCCTGTCCCGGGGTGAGAGTGTGGTCGTGTACAGGCTCCGCCGGGTGATCCATCCGAGGATGTAATCGGTTCTCCTGCCCATCGGCCCTATACCGTGTTCTATCCCCTGTAGAATATCCCCCATGACCACGATAGACCTTCTGGTTTATATAACGGTTGGAGCACCACTACTCGGTTTCATTATTAACGGACTGTTCGGGAGGTACCTTGGGAAGCTGCCGGGGTGGATAGCCACTCTAATGCTCGCCGTATCCGCTACGAGTGGGGGATACCTCGCCTATCAGGCCCTGTTCAACCACCTGCACGTCAGTAAGGATATATACACCTGGGTTTCCGTGGGGAACCTCCACATTCCCGTCGGTTATCTGATAGACCCCCTCACCGGTGTGATGCTCTTCGTGGTTACCTTCGTATCCCTCTGGATCCACCTCTACTCCATAGGGTACATGGAACACGATAAAGGCTACTGGAGGTACTTCGCCTACCTCAACATGTTCGTCTTCTTCATGTTGCTCCTCGTCCTCGGAAACAACTTCCTCATGACTTTTGTGGGGTGGGAGGGTGTAGGTCTGGCCTCCTACCTGCTGATAGGTTTCTGGTACTTCAACGATGCCCCGCGTCAGGCGGGTATGAAGGCTTTCGTGGTCAACCGTATAGGTGACGCCGGATTCCTCCTCGGAATGTTTCTGATATTCACCCTCTTCGGTTCCCTCAAGTACGAGGAGGTCTTCAACGCCGTCCTCCAGAACAAGGAAGTTATGGCCCTCTTCATAGCCCTCGCCGGTGTCCTTTTCTTCGTTGCTGCTACGGGTAAGTCCGCCCAGATACCCCTTTACGTGTGGTTGCCCGACGCTATGGAAGGTCCGACGCCCGTCTCCGCCCTCATACACGCCGCCACGATGGTTACGGCCGGTGTCTATCTCGTAGCCCGCGCCTCTGCCATCTACTCGTCCGTAGTGGACGTACCTGTGGTTTTCGGCCTCTCCGCTCCTCTTCTCGTGGCCCTCGTGGGGGCGCTCACGGCCTTCTTCGCCGCGAGTATGGCCCTGGTTAACAACGACCTCAAGAGGATTCTGGCCTTCTCTACCGTCTCCCAGCTGGGGTACATGTTCGCCGCCGCCGGTATGCTGGGGTACGCCGCCGCCGTCTTCCACCTCTACACCCACGCCTTCTTTAAAGCCCTCCTGTTCCTGACGGCCGGCTCCGTGATGCACGCCATGCACGACGTCCTTGACATCCAGAGGATGGGGGGACTCTGGAAGAAGCTCCCATGGACCGGTCTCTTCATGCTCATAGGCGGCCTCGCCCTCGCCGCCATACCTCCCTTCTCCGGCTTCTTCTCCAAAGACGAGATACTCGTGGCCGTTGAAAAGAACCCTCTCATCTTCTGGCTGCTCGTGGTAACGGCCCTCATGACGGCCTTCTATACCTTCAGGATGTTCTTCATGGTCTTCCTCGGTAAGCCGAGGGATCAGCACCTCTACGAACATGCCCACGAGAGTCCTCCGATAATGCTCATCCCCATGGGTATCCTCGCAATAGGTGCGATAGTGGCGGGTTTCGTGGGTATCGGTGGTGAGAACAGCCTCTGGGCCAAGATGCTCCACGGTACCTTCGTCTTTCCGGAGCATGCCGCCCACGGTGAACATTCCTCCTTCCCCATGATAGCCGGCCTTACCGCCGGAGTGGTCGGCATAGCGCTTGCCTATCTGATGTACGTACTCTTCTGGCCTTCCGTACCCGTCCTTATGGCGCGTATATTCAAACCGATATACGTCGTCCTGTACAACCGCTACTGGGTGGACGAGATATACGACGCCCTTATAGTTAAGCCCCTTTACGGTATATCCCGCTGGATCCTCTTCGTGGGTGTGGACAGGGTACTGATAGACGGCACGGTTAACGCTCTGGCGTGGGTATCCTACGGCTTCGGGGCGTTCTTCCGGAAACTGCAGACGGGTAACGTACGCACCTACGCCGTATGGCTCCTTCTTGGCGCCCTCGTATTAATCGGAGTACTCGCCCTCTAAGTGGCCCGTTGGGGAAAGTTCATAACGTTTGAGGGAATAGACGGAAGTGGAAAGAGTACGCTCCTTAGGAACGTTTACAACGCCCTACGCAGGTACCTGCCCGAAGATAAACTGATCGTGACCCACGAGCCGGGGGGTACCCCCTTCGCCACCCTCCTCCGTGAGGCCCTCGCTAAGAAGGTTGACCGGGAACCCATGGCCGAGCTCTTTACCCTCATGGCCGCAAGGTACGATCATACGAAACGGAAGATAATTCCCGCACTTCAGGATGGGAAGGTTATCCTGTGCGACAGGTATTCGGATTCCACGTTCGCGTACCAGGTCTTCGGCAAGGGGATAGAGTACTACACGGTCGCCCGTTTCAACAAGGTGGCCACCCTCGGTATAAAGCCGAAGTTGACGCTGTTGGTGGACGTCCCCGTGGACGTCGCCCTCAGAAGGCTGGCGGAGAAGGGGAAACTGGATCACTACGAGAGCCTTGACAGGTCCTTCTTTGAGAGGGTAAGGTACGGTTATCTTGCTCTCGCCAGAAGGGCAAAGAAGCGGATAAAGGTCCTGGACGGCACGAAGCCCCCCGAAGAGGTCCTCAGAGAGGCTATGAGGTACATCGGGCAGATCCTTGAATTACCTTCCTTATAATAGCGACCATGGTCTGGGTAGGTGTCAGTGCAGGGATGGTTCTGCTTATATCTCTCGTCGTTTTTCTGCTCAGAAGGAGGAAATCCTACAGGGTAGTCCCTCTGGACGAGCCTCTTACTTCAAGGTACACCAAGAAAAAGTGCGTGTACTACCGGGTTCAGGTTGCCAGAGTTATGCGGGATGGGAGTCGGGAGATGCTGTACGAGGAGGAGAGGGGTATCAACTTCATAGTACTGGACAGGAACGGCCTTCCGGTTGAGGTGGAGTTGAGGCCAAAAAAGGTTTACGAGAGGTTCGTAAGGGCGAGGCACCTCTCTCCGGATCCCTTCGCCTACATGTGCAGGGAAAGGCCGCTCGTCCTGGACGATACCCTCGGCGTCGTTATAAGGGAATGGGTGATTGAGGCGGGTTAATAGGAGGGTTCCCCTGTGGAATAACGGTGGTGATGTTGTACAGCCCCATTTGACGGGTACATGATTACAGATAATGGCCCGAGTCATCCCTTTTTTGGAACATATCATCATAATGTGTTAAAATTTTCACCAAAATTGCACGCCGTTTGTGAACGTAAATTGAAAAACTCACTCCCGGATTCCCCTTATTCTCCCACTACCACATCCTATCGGTGCGTCTGGCGAAACAATACATTTTCAGGAAATCACCATTAAATTTGTGAATTGATGAACTTTCCCAATACGGCCTTATAATATACGTACCCGATCGGAAAGGTCGGAAAGGAGAACAGAATGAGTAGATATCTTTTCGCAACGATGCTCCTGCTACCTGCTGGAGCGATGGCATCGTCTCCGTTCCATCCCGAAGGGAACGAAACTTCAGGAGCCGTTAAGGTTCTTGAGTCGGAGATGGACCTTACGGACGAGATTGTAAGATCCATCCCGTTGAACGGAGATCTGGGAGAAGAGCCTTCGCCGGCCGTGGTAGTCGGTGAAGAGGAAAAACCGAAGTACGTACCGTTCACACCCATGTGGAGTACGGATATCCTCATAAGGAGCGCGAATACGGGGACCCCGGCCGGAGTAAAGGTCGTATCCGCCCCAAACGGTGACATCTACGCCGCCGTACTGATGAGATCCTCCGGGGCAGATACCCTTGAGGTATGGAAGAGTACGGATGGGGGAAGCACCTGGATCAGACAGCCCGCCCTTGAGATAATAGGTAATATGGATCACATGGGCTTTGATATGGTCATAGGTCCGGGTTCCAATCCGTGGATGTTCGTGGTGGTAGACTACGATAGCACATCCTTTGATGCCCTGTACTCGCGACGTATAACCCTTGACGGTACCTCATGGGACTGGGTTAAGGTAGTTGATAAGGATACTACGAGGTACCCTAAGCTATCCGTAAACTCTGCCAATCAGGTGGTAATTTCGTACATGACTGATAACAGCAGGATATATCGGGGAGCCTCCGCGGACACCGCTCAGACGTGGACCCTGGTGTATGCCAACTCCAGCGTGAAATCGTCCGATATCCACGTCTCGGAAAACGGCAGGGGTTACCACACCTATATAACTACGGACTCCACCGTATGGATAGTGACGTTTGATCTCCCTTCCCTCAGTGCCTCATCCATTGAGCAGCTAAGCGAGGGCAACGATATAAGACATATCTCCGTAGCAGCGGCGAACGGGGCGGTTTCCTCCCAGCACGTTACCGTCGTCTGGTCCAACTACCATGGCGGTACGGACAAGTGGGACATCCACTACACCTACTCCACGGACGGGGGCGCGAACTGGTCGCCCGCCGCCGCCTTTCCTCCGACGAACTTTCTCATATCCACAGGGGCAGGTATGCGCTACCCGGTACTGTCCTACGAACACAACGCGGATGCCTTCCGTTTCGTTACCACTCTGGTATCCTCGTGGGATACGGTCATATACGCTTTTGCAACGGATGCGTCTGCGTGGCCTTCAAGCCGCGTTTTCTTGAACGACTACAACGCCACAACGACCTTCCCGGCATCCGTGGGGTACAGTTCAACCCTGTTGGGTGGGTTCGTAGTGTACAGGGAGTACGCTTCGGATAACGTGTGGTTTGACAGGTGGACGACCCCCACGGACGTGGAGGAGGACGTCGTTCGGGGAAGTAAGTTCAACTTTGACGGCAGGACCCTCTCCACTTCTCTCCCAGTAAGGATATACTCCACGGACGGAAGGCTTGTCGGTGAAGGAACAGGAACCTTTACCCTGAAGCCCGGCATCTACCTCATCATGCACAAAGGAGGAACCAACAAACTCATCGTAAGGTAAAACGCAACACGGATAGATAGAGGGGGCGATTTCGCCCCCTCTTTTTTATAGCATTCCGAAGTAGGTGTTTATCTCGTAATCCGTGACGGCCATGCGGAACCTGTCCCACTCCACGAGCTTGTTCTCCACGAGTTTGGCAAACATCGGCTCCCCAAGAGCCTCCTTCAGTATGGGCCTGCGACGGGCCAGGTCTATAGCCTCCTTAAGGGAGGAGGGGAGGGAGTCTATCTTCAGGCGGCGCCTCTTAGATTCGGTCATGTGGTAGATATCCTGCTCAACCGGAGCCGGCAGGGAGGCTTTCTCCTCAACCCCCTTGAATCCGGCCGTCAGTATAGAGACGAAGGCGAGGTAGGGGTTGGTACCCGGATCGGGGGATCTCAACTCTATTCGGGCGGAGGAAGGCTTCTTGAAGGCCGGCACCCTCACGAGGGCCGACCTGTTGGACCTTCCCCACGAGATGTACACCGGGGCCTCGTACCCCACGACCAACCTCTTGTAGGAGTTGACCCACTGGTTGAGGACGAGGGTTATGTACTTCACGTTAGAGAGTATGCCACCGAGGAAATGCTGGGCGAACTCGGAGAGCTGGTACTCGTGGGACTCGTCGTAGAATAGGTTCTTCCCGTCCTTCCATACGGACATGTGGAGGTGAAGACCGCTCCCGTTAACCCCGAATATGGGTTTGGGCATGAAGGAGGCGTACAGGCCGTGCTTACGGGCGATCTCTTTAACCAGCATCTTTGAGATCTGGAGGATGTCCGCAGCCCTGAGGGCGTCGGCGTAGCGGAAGTCTATCTCGTGCTGGCTGGGGGCCACCTCGTGGTGGGAGGCCTCAACCTCTATACCCATATCCCTGAGGATCTTGACCGTCTCCTCCCTCGCCAGCGTCGGCCTGTAGGAGGGGAGTATATCAAAGTATCCCGCCTCGTCAAGGAGTTCGGGGGCTTTAGCACTGGCGAAGTAGAAGTACTCCAGCTCCGGACCCACGTAGTAGGCGTACCCTTCCTTCGCGAGGGCCTCAAGTTTACGCTTCAGGATACCTCTGGGGTCCCGAACGAATGGCTCACCCTTCGGTGTAAGTATGTCGCACACTATATAGGCGGTCTTGAGGCCGCTGACCTCCGCCGGAGCTATGAAGATGGCGTTGGGGTCGGGTTTCGCTATAAGGTCGGACTCCTCTATGCGGACGAACCCCTCCACAGAGGAACCGTCAAACACTATGCCCTCGTTGAAGGCCCGGTCAACCTCGGCCACGCTCAGGTTGAAACCCTTAAGGCGTCCGAGTATATCCGTGAAGACCAGGGTGACTATATCAACCTTTTCACCCTTTACGAAGGCTATTGCCTCTTCTATACTTCTCATGGCTTTCTCCGTTTATGACAATTTAAAAAGTCTCGCCGGGTTATCGCGCATCAGCCTCTCTATCATCGGCAAGTAATGCCCACCGACCTCAAGGTCGTACAGGGTCTCAGGGAGGAGGGTGGGGTTGTCGGTGAAGGCGTCAAGGTTAGAGGTCAGGAGTACCCTGTCCATGGGGAAGTCCCCCCTCAGGATGTTTTCGGGCAGGGTCTCAACGAAGGGTCTGTCCGGGAAGAGGGAGAAGCAGAACCAGTAGGGCTTATCCGAGAGATCCAGGACGAGGAGAGGGGTAACCTCGTTAAGTACCACGAGAGAGGGATCCAGACCCACCTCATTTACGAGCTTCTCCACCCGTTTGAAGGCGTACTTCTTGTTCCCTTCTGGTAGATCTATGAATATAGGTTTGCCGAACTTACGGGAGAGCTCCATCTGTATCTTCAGGATCTCAACCTGCAGGGCATCGTTGAAATCGGATAGGCCGGCCTCTCCTATGGCTACGACGAAGTCAAACTTCAGGTAATCCTCCAGTTTCTCCACGAGAGGAAAGGGATCCCTTATACCGGCGGCGTACGATATACCTATGGCCAGGTAGGTCTTTATACCGGTAGATTCCACACGGTTCTTCTCCACCCTGATGAACCTCTCTATGAGGTCCACGTAGGAGTCCGTCCCCGAAACCCTGTAGTACGGCTTAAAGAAGGTCACCACGGTGCGAACGCCCATCAGGGCCATCTGACGGAGGTCGTACACCGAAAGGCCCTCCGTGTGAAGGTGGGCATCTACAAAGTGCATAGGTTATTTTATAGATGAAAGCCTTCCTCCGTATGAAGACCGCTTTTGACGGAAAATTTACGTGTGTATCACGTCCCCTTCCCTTAGAAGGCCCATTTCGTCAAACAGGTGGAGGTAGGGGCGCAGGACCTCCGGATCCGTTCCGTCGGGGTAGTGGATGAGGTACAGCCTGTCCACACCGGCCCGGAGTGCCATCTCCACGACCGTCTTCAGAGGTGTGTGATCCGAAGGGGGACCGAACTCGTGGATCAGTACGTTGAGACCCCTGTAAAAGGGATAATCTTCGGGCGTCTCACTAACGTCCGTAGCGTATCCGAGGTTTCCGATCCTGAAGACGTACGTATCGGTGAAGGCGGTATGTCTCCTCCTCTCGTAAGTCACTTCCAGACGGCCGATCTTAAAATGTCCAGCCTTTCCGGAGAGGACGGGATAAAGTTCCACCCAATCCCTGAGGTTTCCCCAGTCGTACGTGGTCCGGTACAGGTCCTCCACCACCCTGAGCGTCCTTTCCGACCCCCACAACCTTATACGGGTATCCCTCCCATGAATCAGGTTATCTATCCCCACCTTCAGAAGGTAGACGGGCAGACCGAGAACGTGGTCCCCGTGGGGATGGGTCAGGAGGATGTCCCCCGGAAAGACGCCCTTTCCGAACAGGCGTGCGGGAACCGTAGGGCCGCAGTCTACGAGCAGGGTGTCGTCTATTATTACGGAAGCGTTAACTCGTGATGTGAAAGCGTTCCCGCTCCCTATTACCTCAACTTTCATCACCGGATTCTACCCACGTTCTCTCACATTTCCCCTTTTCCCCAGTATAATACACGCTCTTAAAAGGAGGGTAGAAAGGTGAAAGTGACGCCATTTTTGAGGAAAGAGGACGTCCAGCGGGAGTGGTACGTTGTGGATGCTACGGGGAAGACTCTGGGAAGACTCGCGTCCGAGATAGCGAAGATCCTCATGGGTAAGCACAAACCCCAGTACACTCCCCACGCCGATATGGGCGATTTCGTTATAGTGTTGAACGCCCATAAGGTTAAGGTGACGGGTAAGAAACTTCAGCAGAAGGTATACAGGTGGCACAGCGGATATCCCAGCGGTCTCAAGGAGAGGCCCCTGTGGTGGATGCTCCAGCACCATCCGGAACGCGTGATCTATCTGGCCGTCAAGCGGATGCTTCCGAAGAACAAGCTCCGTAAACGCCGGCTCAAGAGGCTGAAGATATACGCCGCCGACACCCACCCCCACGCGGCTCAGAACCCCAAACCGCTGGACATAAAGGTTTGAAAAGGAAGTAGAAAATGGAGATAGTCAACATTTCCGGTTCAAGGAAAAGGGCGACCGCCCGGGTGACCCTCAAGAGGGGAACCGGGCGCATCTTCATAAACGGTAAGTCGCCCGAGGAGTACTTCAAGAAGGCCCACCTCGTTATGTGGGCGCTTGAACCCCTTGATCTGACTGGCCTTCGGGACGTGGTGGACGTCAAGGTCAGGGTGGAAGGGGGTGGTATATCCGGTCAGGCAGGTGCCGTACGCCATGCCCTCGCGAGGGCCATAGTTATGCTGGATCCCGGCAAGAGGCCCGTCCTACGTAAGGCCGGAATGTTAACGCGCGATCCGAGGGAAAAGGAGAGGATGAAGTATGGAAGAACTAAGAGAAGAAGGGCTTGGCAGTACACCAAGCGTTAATCTGGAGGAGATAGACGTCAGGGAGCTCCTCAACAACCCGAAGGAGCTTCTGAAGAAGCTCTTTGAGGTCGGAGCCCACTACGGACACCGTAAGAGCCGCTGGAACCCCAGGATGAAACCCTTCATCTACACCGTCCGGAACGGTATCCACGTCATAGACGTCCGCTACACCGTCGTGGCCCTGCGTAAGGCCTACGAGCGTATGAGGGAGGAGGGACGTCGGGGCGGTACCGTCCTGTTCGTAAGCACCAAGCCGCAGGCCCGTGCCATCATCAAGGAGGAGGCCCGCAGGGTGGGGGCGTTCTACGTCGTTGAGAGGTGGCCCGGTGGACTCCTTACCAACTTTGAGACCATCCACAAGCGTATCCTCAAGATGAAGGAGTACGAGTCCCTCTTCCTTGAGTTTGAGGAGCGTCGCCGTCGCGGTGAGGTCCTGCCTTACACCAAGAAGGAGATCCTCAAGATGCAGAGGGAGTACGCCAAGCTCCGTAAACTCTTCGGCGGAATAGAGAACATGAACCACCTGCCCGACCTCGTTTACATCGTGGATCCCAAGTACAACCACATCGCCGCCTACGAGGTGAAGAAGCTCGGCATATACTCCATAGGCATGGTGGATACCAACGCCGACCCCGAGATGGTGGATCTGCCCATACCCGCTAACGACGAGTCCATGAAGAGCATACGCTTCATAACCCACATAGTGGCCCAGGGTTATCTGGACGGAAAGAGGGAGAGGGAGGCCGCAGGAGGAGTACTCCCGGAAGAAGCCGAACTCTCCAGTTAAAAGGAGGTTTTAACCATGGCTAAAGTAGACGTTAAGCTTATACAGATGGTGCGTGAGGCCACGGGTGCGGGTCTCATGGACGTGAAGAAGGCCCTTGAGGAGACCGGTGGAGACGTGGACAAGGCCATAGAGATCCTCCGCAAGATGGGGATAGCCAAGGCCGAAAAGAAGGTCTCCCGCACGACCAAAGAGGGTCTCCTGTTCGCCGCATCCGACGAGAACTTCAAGTGGGGGGCAGTCGTGGAGGTGGGTTGCGAGACGGACTTCGTGGCCCGTACGGACGACTTTAAAAACTTCGGCCAGAAGGCCCTTCAGGTCCTCTTGGAGAAGAAGGTCAACAGCGTTGAAGATCTCATGGATCCCGCCCTTGAGGAGGAGATGAAGCTCCTCTCAGGAAAGGTGGGCGAGAAGATAGAGATAAAGAAGGTGGCCTACTTCTCCACAGACGACGGTATGGTGTACATTTACATCCATCCGGGCGCCCTTCAGGGGGCCATAGTGGAGATCTACCCCCCAGACGAGAAGGTGGCGAGGGAGACGGCCATGCAGATTACGGCCATGAAACCCATCGCCGTATCCGGGGACGAGATCCCTGAGGAGGTCCTCCAGAAGGAGAGGGAGATATACGAGGAGCAGGCCCGTAAGGAGGGCAAGCCCGAAAACGTAATACCCCGTATAGTTGAGGGCAAGCTTAAGTTTTTCCTTAGCGAGAGGTCCCTTCTGGATCAGGCCTACATGAAGGATCCGAAGATCTCCTTCGGTGAGTGGCTGAAGTCTCAGGGGGACTTCGTAGTACGCCGTTTCGTACGCTTTGACGTACACGAAGATTAACTGAATCCGGGGGAGGGGGAGTGTCCAACCTGCTCCCTCTCCTCCTTACTCTCCGTTGAAGCGCAGTTACGCAAGATGGAAGAGGGATTGCGAATTCGGTAACCGATCCTCACGCGGTATGTAAGACTGGTGGTTCTTAAATGTATATCTTCACGTAGTAGTCCTTCTTCGCCTCCTCAACCAGTTTGTTCAACTCCTCCTCAATCTTCCTCTGGATAAGGATCTGCTTTATCTGTTCCCTCGTGGGCTTCTGACCCTCCTGCACGTCAAGGAGCTTGAAGATGTTGATCATAGTACCGTCCGGTGTGGGTATCGGGCCCACTATCTCACCGGGTTTGACCTTCTTTAACTCTTCCACTATCTCCGGAGGGAGGGCGCGGGCGTTTACCCATCCGATCTCCCCACCGTTCTCCTTCGTTATGGGATCGTCCGAGTACCTCTTTGCGAGTCTGGAAAACGAGTATCCCGCCTTCAGCTTCTTGACTATGCTCTTAGCCTTACGCATGACCCTCTTTACGTCCGACTCGGAGGGGGTCACCTTTACGAGGATATGGGCGAGTAAGTAGGCGTCCTTACGCTTGCCCTTCACGTAGAAGATATGGTACCCCTGTGGTCCACGCAGGGGTCTGGTATAGCTGCCCTCCGGCGTCTTCTCTATTGCCTTTACGAACTCCGGAGGAAGGGCGTTCTTCGGGACTATACCGAGGTCTCCCCCTATCTTTGCACTCTCCCTGTCGTCCGAGTACTTCTGTACCATCTCCTCCCAGCTCGCTCCCTTCTTCAGCTGCTGATATATCCTTTTGGCCTTTGCATAGTACTCCTGTTCGGCGGAGGCTGAGGGTTTCACCATGAGGGTTATAACGGCGAGTTTGAACTCCGGGGGAGTGGCGAGGGAGTCGGCGAGCCTCCTGTAAGCCTCGTCAACCTCTTCCTCACTCACCTTTATACGGGGTCTTATCCTGTACTCAACGTACTTCTGGATGTAGAGGGTGCGGCGTATGTCGTCCCTCAGGAACCTCCGGTAAGACTCAAGGGTGAAGCCTGCCCGTTTGAGCTGTTTCTCAAACTCCTCGTCGCTCATCTTCCCCTTTATCTGCTGTATCTGCATGTCAATCGCCCGTTCCACCTCGTCCTCGCTCACGTGTATGGTGGTATCCTCCTTTATCTTCAGATAGAGGAGTTCCGTGTTCACCATCTGCTGAAGGATCTCCCGGCGCAGGGCAGGTATCTGCTCCGGCGGTACGCCGTACGTGGCGGCGTAGAGCATCGCCTTCTCGTCTACGTCCGAAAGCCAGATGGCCTTATCGTCCACCACGGCCGCAACCCTGTCCAGAGTATCCAGCTGAACGGTTAAAATTAACAGCATCACCTACCTCCGGCGTACTTCTTCCTGAATACTCTCACGAGCGAATCCTCAACTTCCCTACGTCTCTGCTCAAGGAGGTACTGGTACACCACGTTCTTTATGTTGGGGTCAAGCTTCCTCAGGTCGGCTCTGCGGATGTCCACGACCTTCACGAGGGTGTAGGTGCCGGGTGCAACCTGAAAGGGCCCCACCACGTCCCCCACCTTGGCCCTCTTCAGGCTCTTGAACTCCTCCTCGCTCATGGCGAACCTGCCCAGACCGAGGTTCTGGTAAGGGGAGGGCTGTACGCCTATCTTCCCGGCCTTTGCGAACTCTTCTAACATCAGGTTGGCGGCGTAACTACCGTCCTTAAGCAACTTCCTTAAGGTATCCGTAAGTTTCGGGTCCTGATAGACCACCATGAGCATGGCTATCTCCTTAGAGAACTCGTCTTTATGGGAATTTATAAACTCGTTGACTTTGGACGTGTCCACCTTTATCAGGGGGGCAACGTACTTCTGATAGTAGAGATCGGCGTAAACGCTCTTATCCGCCCAGTAGGCCATGCGGCGGGCCTGAGGGTCTGAGGTTATACCCTTCTCTTTCGCAGCGTTGTAAAAGAGGGCGATCCTCTCAAGGGCCTTCTGAAGGTCCTGAGTCGGGTTGAGGCCGGGTATCCGGGATGCAGCCTGTACGTCCTCCTTCGCAATTACCACGTCCCCCACAACCTCAAGGGTGTCTATCCTTTCTCCCTTAACGCTCTTAACCTCCGTCTCACCCTTCTTTCCTCCGGTGAGGTACATCATGCCTAACGATCCCACGAATATTCCGGTGGCCAGAGCTATTAGAGCGACCACCGCTATTGTAAATCTGTTCATGGAGAAGGGAGTTTAAGGGGGAAACCTTTCAGGGTACGCTCAACTTAAACAGGCTGTCCGGGATCTCAACGTTCACCTGCGGGTCCTTCAGGGTTATCTTTATGTAATTCTCGTCCTGAAAGGCCTCTATCCTCTCCGGCAGGAGGTTCTCCCTCAGGAAAACCACAAGGGAATCGTACCCGACCTTCTCACTCGTTATCCTGAGTACCCACCGCCCATCTCTCCTCCTCTCCTCCACGTTCAGGGAGGAGTAGTCGCCCATGAGGAGGGATTTGAGGTCGTAGGGTACCGGCTGGGAGTATATCTCCCCTCTGTACTTCACCCACGAGCTGTCCCCTTTCGCCACGATGATGTACTCCTCCGGTTCCGTCAGCTCCCATCTGAAGAGGTCGGGTTTCTTCAGGTACACCCTCCCCTTGTAGACGACCAGGTTTCCGAACTTCACCTCCTGAACGACGTCCGCCCGAAAGGTGCGTACCGTATCGTACACGCGCTTTATATCATCCACCACACCGCTCAGGAGGAGAACCAGCATACCTCACCTCACTACAACTTTGTACGTATAGCCTTCCGCGTGCAGGAAGTATACCCCGATCGGCAGGGTAACTGAAATGCTCTTGCCGGAGGCGACAGTTCTTCCGTCGGCCGAATACAGCGTAATGGTTCCGTCCTCCGTACGGGCCGTTAACCTGCCGTCCCTTACCGTATAGGCGAGGTTACCCCTCCGGGTGGGGCCGAGCGTGGGTGATGGGGTGGCCAGAAGGGCGAGGTAGGCGTTCACGAGACCGTAGCCGTAGAAGTAGTCCTTACCGTACTCCCCCATGTCTATGGCCGTGGCGTCCAGTATAGCCCTGACCGTATCCGCAGAGAGGTTGGGGTTCTTTGAGAACACGAGTGCCGCGACACCCGCCACGTGGGGGGAAGCCATGGACGTGCCGTCGGCATAGGCGTAGGCGTCGGTGAAGGGGACTGTGGAGACTATGAGGTTTCCGGGGGCCACCAGCTCCAGCTCGGAACCGTAGTTGCTGAAGTACGCCCTCTGGCCCGCCGTGTCTATCGCACCGACCGCCACGACCTCCGGGTAGGCCGCGGGGTAGAGTACTCCGTTCATACCGTCGTTTCCGGAGGCGGCGACTATGAGGGGAGGGTTACTTACGCTGTCCGTGGCGTAGATTACGGCGTCGTGGATCTCGGAGGCCGGTGCTGACGATCCGAGGCTCATGTTTATAACCTTCGCCCCCTGAGAGACGCACCACCTTATGCAGGAGGCTATGTCCTCGCTCGTACCGGACCCTCCGGCCAGGGCCCTGCAGGATAGGATACCTATCTGGGCTACGCCCACAACCCCTCTGGCGTTGTCCATGACGGCTCCTATGGTCCCGGAGACGTGTGTGCCGTGCATCTCGGAGGCGTTCGCCGGGAAGGGGTCGTTGTCAAGGTCAACGTAATCGTACCCTCCGGCGTAGTTCCCGCTGAGGTCCTCGTGGTTGTAGTCCACGCCTTCGTCCACGACGCACACCTTGACGGAAGGGTTCCCCCGCGTTATGTCCCACGCCCTGTCAGCGTATATAGCCCACATCCCCCAGAGGTATGTACCCATACCGGGGTCGTTCGGCCAGTACTGGGTACGGTAAGTGAGCATGGGTTCGGCGAAGAGGACACCGGGATGGGCGTTAAGGGAATTCAGGAGGTTCCTTACACTCCCCACGTCCCGCTTCCCTTCGGGAAGTGTAATCACGTACGATGGCGTACCTTTGGCCTTACGGTAATCAAACCCCTGCAACACCTCCTCCGGTGAGTATCCGGGACGCAGACGAACCACTATCCTCCTGCCGTCCCACGCCTTCCAGTACCTGGTCTCGTCCCCCTTCAACCTGTACCACGCGTAGGGCCTGCTCAAGAGTCTGGCCTCCCTTATCTCCCGCAGGGTCGCCTCCAGATCCGGGGTACCTATCCCCTCGGGTATCGCAGGACGGAATATGCCAATAAGCAGGATCATCTCAACCCCCTCAGGTAAGCCCTTATCCAGAAGCGCTTCGTCGTTATGGAGGAGGAGTTGCCAAGGACGACGTAGTAGACGGCCGAATCAAGTGCCGGGGTGTAGGAAACCGTCTGGACCTCCTCGGTGTAACCCCGAAGGGAAAAGGTGGAGTCGTCGTTGAGCCACTTTACGTAGTTCACGCTGTCCGCCCAGAAGGCGTAGTTTATGTTCCCATCCCCATCCCTTGATCGGGCTTCAAAGTAGAGGGTATCCCCCTTCCTCGCCCTGAACTTCAATCTGAAGTGATAACCGGGGCCGACGTCGTAATAACCGTGGAAGAGATCAACGTTCGTCAGGGTGCCGCCGTTACCGCCGTCCTCCCCTATCTCCTCCGTTTCGCAGCCCATGAGGACCGCACCGATTACAAGGAGTGCGGTTAGAAGTTTACCCATTCCGATGGGTATTTTAAGGCGGGTTTACCCTGAGCTGCACCCCTATCGGTAACAACAGGGGGATACATTTCCACGACTACCCCCTTAAAATACCTTACATCAAAAGGAGGTAAGAGATGGACAGGAACGAGATATTCAACAAGATCAAGGACATCGTCGTAGAGGAACTCGGCGTATCTCCCGATAAGGTGACGGAGGACGCGAGGTTCATAGAGGACCTCGGTGCGGACTCCATAGGGGTCATGGAGCTGGTCATGAAGATGGAGGAGGAGTTTGACCTGAAGATACCCGACGAGGACATAGAGAAGCTCCGCACCGTGGGCGACGTCATAAATTACATCTTAGAAAAAGTTAAGTCGTGAGAAGGGTAGTTATAACGGGTCTCGGAGCCATCACCTCCCTCGGCGAGGACGTACCCACCCTGTGGGACAACCTCGTAAACGGGAGGAGCGGTATATCGCGCATAGAGAGGTTTGATCCCTCGGAGTTCCGGACCCAGATAGCCGCCGAGATAAAGGAGTTTGACCCTTACAAGCGCTTTCCTTCGGGGAAGATAGGGGGGGTACCGATCAAGAAGATGGACAGGTACCTCCTCTACTCCCTCTGGGCCACGGACGAGGCCCTGAAGGACAGCGGTATACTGGACTCCGTGAACCCCGACAGGGTGGGGGTCCTGATCTCCTCCGGCATAGGGGGAGTGGAGACCCTTGAGAGGGAGGTGATAACCGGGTACACCCGTGGGTACAACCGCATATCCCCCTACCTCGTCCCCATGATGATCCCGGACATGGCCTCCGGCCTGGTGGCCATAGAGTACGGTTTCAAAGGGCCGAACTACACCGTGGTATCGGCGTGCGCCTCCTCCGCCAACGCCATAGGGGACGCCCTGAGGCTGATAAGGTACGGGGACGCCGACGTCATGATCGTGGGTGGGGCAGAGGCTCCCATAATAAAGACCGCCCTCGCCGGCTTCTCCTCCATGAGGGCGCTCTCCACCCGGAACGACGAGCCGGAAAAGGCCTCCCGTCCCTTTGACGCCAAGCGGGACGGCTTCGTAATGGCGGAGGGCGGTGCCGTTCTCATACTTGAGGAGTACGAGCATGCGAAGAGGAGGGGGGCGAAGATATACGCCGAACTGTTGGGGTACGGGGCCACGGCCGACGCCTACCACATAACGGCGCCCTGCGTGGACGGTGAGGGGGCGATAAAGGCCATGAGGAGGGCCCTCGCGGACGCCCGCATAAACCCGGAGGACGTGGACTACATCAACGCCCACGGTACGTCAACGAAGTTGAACGACGTCGCCGAAACGAAGGCCATAAAGGCCGTATTCGGTGAACACGCCTACAACCTGGCCGTGTCCTCAACCAAGTCCATGACCGGACACCTCCTCGGCGGTGCCGGAGCCATAGAGGCCCTGGCGACGGCCAAGGCCATAGAGACGGGGGTCGTACCCCCCACCATAAACTACGAGTACCCCGATCCCGAATGCGACCTTGACTACGTACCCAACGAGGCCCGGGAGATGGAGGTCCGGTACGCCCTCTCCAACTCCTTCGGTTTCGGCGGCCACAACGCCGTTCTGGCCTTCGGAAAGGTTTAGACCGGGAAGGGGGAACTCAGGTACCTCCTGAGGAAGTGGCCGAGGAGGTAAAGGGATCCCGTTATCACGGTATCTGAGTGGAGTACGTCCTGTACCTCGTTTATCCCGTTCAGGCGAGAACACTTCGGGTGGAGGGTCAGGCATGCCCTGTAGACCTCATCCGGGGGCAGGCTCCTGCGCCACGGGTACCCGGTGATGAAGATCCGGTCGGCAACCTCCGAGACCGTCCTTATGAACGTTACGTAGTCCTTCCCCCGGCTGAAGGCGAGGACGAAGTTGAACCTCCTGTGGGGAAATATTCTCTTCAAAGAGGAGACGAGGTACCGGGCGGATATCCCGTTGTGCGCACCGTCAAGCAGGAGCAGGGGAGAACGGTTGAGTACGTGCATCCTTCCGGGTACGAATATCCCCGTCGGATCAAACTCCACACCGAGAGCTTTTAAGACGTGATAAGATATGGCGCCGTTTTCGGCCTGAAACTCCCCGAGGACCGGCAGGCGTATCACCTTGCCGTCGGTCTCAAATACCGTACCGTCTTCACCTACGTGTAGTGTCCTGTGGCTTACGACTACCACCCCGGCACCCACCTCCCTCGCCCTGTTCTCTATCACGGGCAGGACCCTCCCGTTGGAACGCGGAGTGAAGATAACCGACCCCGGCTTGATTATACCGGCCTTCTCCTGCGCTATCTCCTCTAACGTCTCGCCAAGGATGGAGGTGTGGTCGTAGTCTATGCGGGTTATGGCTCCCACCCTCTGTTCAACCACGTTCGTGGCGTCTAACCTCCCCCCCAGACCCACCTCAAAGACCTGATAGTCCGTCCTCTCATTCAAAAAGTGCAGGAAGGCGGCGGCGGTTATGGCCTCAAAGAAGGTGGTGGAGTTTCCCCTGTCAACCGCTTCAAAGACCACCGAAAGGACGTCCGTAAGGTCTTCCGTAGAAATGGGCCTTCCGTTCACCTGTATGCGCTCGTGGAGGGTGATGAGGTGGGGGGAAATGTTCATGCCCGTACGGTACCCGGCGTTCATAAGTCCTCTGGATGCCATGTGTACCACGGACCCCTTCCCCTTCGTCCCGGCTACAAGGATGGGATTGGACAGCCTCAGATGGGGATTCCCCAGTTCACTGAGGAGTTTACGGAAGCGCCCTATGTCCTTTACGAAACCTTTCGTCCTCTCGTAGTTGGCCAGACGGTACAGGCGGGAAATAACCGCAAAGTAGTCCACGCGGGGAATTTTAACGGGGGCGGAGATTGAGGAGTACGCGGGCTATCCTCCCGGCCGTCTTACCGTCCCACAGGGGTATGCTGGTCTCCCTGAAGTGTCCGAACTTCCTTCTGGCCACCTCCGGCAGATCCTCCGGCTCCTTCACCAGTTCGTTGGTGCCGAGGGTTATGGTTATGGGCCTCTCCGTGTTGGGTCTGAGGGTTATACAGGGGATGCCGAGGAAACTGGTCTCCTCCTGTACTCCTCCGGAGTCGGTTATAACGAGGCCGCTTCCCATCATGAGGGAGAGGAAGTGGGTGTATCTCAGGGGTTTCAGAGCCAGGAATTCGGCCTCAATACCCCACCTTTCCATGTTCTTCCTCGTCCGGGGATGTACGGGGAACACGACCGGGAACTCCCGGTGAAGGTCGTTCAGTACGTCTATTATCCTGCGAAGGCGGTCGGGGTCGTCCACGTTCACCGGTCTATGGAGAGTCACCAGAACGTACCTTCCCCTCTCAAGGCCGATCTCCCTCCAGTACTCCAGCCTTTCGGCGAGGGGGCGGACCCGTACGAGACTGTCTATCATTATGTTCCCGACCGTGAACACGCTCTCCGGGGGCTTTCCCTCCCTCAGGAGGTTCTCCGTAGCGTCGTAGGATGGAGAGAAGAGCAGGTCAGACAGGGCGTCCGTCGTCACCCTGTTTATCTCCTCCGGCATGGTCCAGTCCCGACTCCTGAGGCCCGCCTCCACGTGGGCGAGGGGTATCTGGAGGTGTCTGCTGGCCACGGCGAGGGCGAGGGTGGAGTTAACGTCCCCGAACACCACGACTACGTCCGGACGTATATCCCTTAAAACGTCCTCTGCCGTGGAGATTATCTTTGAGATCTGTTTCAGGTTGGTATCCGAACCCACCCCGAAGTAGTGGTCCGGCTCCGGGAGGTTGAAGTCCTCAAAGAAGGCCTGAGATAACTCGTAGTCGTAATGCTGGCCGGTATGTACCACTACGGGCTTTTCCCCCGCCTCCGTCAGGGAATAGAAGAGGGGCGAGAGTTTCACGAAATTCGGTCTTGCTCCTGCGACGAGAACGATCTTCAAGAGGGTATTCTACTGCGGTATAATTCCCCCACCTTATGGGGCTGAATTACGGTCTGTTCGTCTGGCTCGGATGGGCGTGGGTAAACTTTGATCCCCTTCTCGGCGATCTCAACGGGAAGGGGTACGATATCAAGGTGGATAGGACGGTGTACGTGGGAGGTTACGGGTACGTATCTCCGGATCCCTTTCTGTACGCTCTGGATATCGGTGTATTTGGCGGAGCGCGGGGAGCGGGGAACGGGTACAACCTGACCCTCAGCCACGCGGTGATCAGGGCTACCGTGGGGTACCGTTACTTCAGATGGAGGATGAGGGAGAGGAATTTCAACGTATACCCCTTCGTGGGGGCGGGATACGGCAGGATCTGGGTGTCCTTCTCCCGCTCCGGGGACCTGTCGTACGGGGACTTCGTATCCGATCCCGGCACCGGTGGGACGATGTACACCAACACCTACATAGGTACCGTCGGGATAGGGGCGATGTTTGACTTCGGGTTTACGGTGGGACTGAGCGTGGGATACGACGTGCCGGTGATACGGGAGGTGTGGGTACGGGACTCGGACCGCCTGAGCGGAGGCCCGGATCTGGCCCCTTACGGTTTCCACGCGCGTTTCATGATAGGGTACGCGAGAGACTGGAATGAGTAAGAGGCTCCTTCCGAGGGAGAAGGCCCTGCGTTTCGGCATATCCTCCCTTGAGGATCACGAGATCCTTGCCCTGCTCCTCTCCGTGGGGAGCGGGAAGGTGGACGTCTTCACCCTCGCCCGAAGGCTCGTTGAGGACTTCCCCCTCAGGGAGATGGCTACCCTACCGGTAAAGGCCCTCATGCAGATAGACGGGATAGGGGAGGCGAAGGCCGTACGCCTGGCCGCAGCCTTTGAGGTGGGCAGGAGGGTTTACCTTCCACCGGAGGGTACCCTGAACCATGAGCATATAAAGGGTCTTCTCGGTGAGCTCTCCCGGAGGCGTAAGGAGACCATGATGGTGGCCACGTACGACGCCGCCGGTCGTTTTCTTGGGAGCGAGGTGGTGGCCGTCGGTTCTTTGAACGTCCTTTACGTCCATCTACGGGAGATCTTTGAGCCGGTCTTCCGGGTGGGGGCCACACATTTTATCCTCGCCCACAACCATCCGGACGGTTCCGTTGAGCCTTCTCCCGAGGACGTGGACCTCACCCGCAGGGTGGAGAGGCTGGCGGAGGAGCTGGGGTTCTCCCTGATTGAGAGCTTCGTCGTGGGGAAGGGCAGGGCTGTGGGGATATTGGGTGGTACGGTGATCAACCTCCCTTAAGTACCCTGTCCTTAAGGAACTCCGCCCACGGCTCCGTTTCCTTCGTCAGGAAGGTCCCGTACCTCCGGGTTATGAAGAAGTCCGTCGGTATGTTTCGTAGCCTGTTCAACCTCCCCAGATACTCCTCGTACCGCCTGCGGGGGTCCTTGCTCGTCTGGAAGATAAGGTGGGCGTACCTTTTACCTTCGCTCCCCAGTATCCTGTGGAAGACCAGTACCGGTATGCTCTTTTTGGGACGCTCAAGGTGCACCTCTCTCATCCCCTCTAACACCCTTGCCTTCCCGGAGAGGGAGAGGAACCTCCTCCTGTGCCAGAACTTCTCAACGTACCACCACTGTATCCGGTACCCGAAGATTCCACCGTCCGGGAGAGGGTCCCCCATGAGTACAGCCTCCGCGTACGTCTTCTGCGTGGAGAACCTCGGGATATCGGGAACGTCCGGTACCGATCCGCGGAAAAGAGATAGATAAATATCTGCCAGAACCACGGAGAACCTGTCCCCCAGCTGACGGGCGATATAACGCCCCGCTTCTATCTCCGTGGGATTCATCCCCACGAACCCCTTGAGTAGTATCGTATCTATCCCCCATCCGACGTATCCCCCTTCAAAGGATCTGAAGGCCACGGAGTTCAGGAGCTCAAGACCCTCCTCTACCATCCCGGCGGTCACCCAGAGCGTACCGAACAGGTAGTCGTGGTATATCTGACTCATAAGCGGGTTAGACGGGTTCCTGAACTCACCCTCCAGGACCCTTCCGGTCAGGGTATCCAGATAGAGTTTCAGGTATTTGCTCTGGTCCTCCATCTTACCCCACTCCCCGTAAGCCTCCTCAACGTATCCGAGGGAGGCCAGGATCCACGCCCTTACACGGGTAGGTGTGTTTGGCAGGATGCTGAAGAGCTCCTTTAACCTCAGGGTCCGGAAGAGGAGGACGGCGAGGGTGTCCCTCTTTCGCTCAAAGAGTTCAGGGTACTCCCTGTACAGTCTGTCCAGATCGTTTATCCGTCTTCCCGTAGTCAGGGCGTTGGCCAGATGCGTGAAGGATTCCAGATCCTTCCTCTCGTAAAATATCTTATAGGACAACTCTATGGCCTCGTCCACTCTGCCACCCGTTATAAGTCCGTCAACGATCTCCCTTATCGGTTTCAGTTAAATATTTTAACGTCGTCCCCCTGAGTTCGGGGTACTTCCTTACAATAACCTTCCGTGTTGTTATCCGTACTCGCCCTCCTCCCGGACAGCGTGATCGTGGGGATATACGGAGGGGTGCCGGTCAAGGAGGCCGTACTTAAGGCCGGAGGTAGGAGGTACGTGGTGAAGGCGAAGGGGGGCAGGCTGCTGGTGAACGGCGTAAAGCGCAGGAGGCTCGTACTCAAGAACGTGCGTCTCCTTAAACCCGTCCGGGGGGACTACCCGGGCCTGTTCATAATTAAACCGAAGAAGGGCGGTTTTATCATGCTCAACAAGGTGCCGAGAGAGGAGTACATAGCAGACGTTATAGCCAGCGAGATAGGGAACGCTCCCCTTGAGGCCCTGAAGGCCCAGGCCGTCCTCGCCCGGACGTTCCTGATGAGATGGGGGAAGAGGCACGGTACGTTCCACGCCTGCGACAGGGATCACTGCCAGAGGTACGAGGGCAGGAACAGGGTGAAACCTATACACCGTAAGGCGGCCAGGGCCACACGGGGACTTGTCCTTACCTATAGGGGTAAACCCGTTGAGGTACTCTACCACGCATCGTGTGGCGGGTGGGTTTGCGAGCCGAGGTACGTATGGAGGGGAGGTAAGAGGTTACCCTACTTCTGGACCGGGGAGGACGAGGACTGCTTTGAGGACGACAACGCCCACTATAC
>WFXS01000042.1 GCA_015490465.1 Caldifarciminota bacterium | reverse complement strand
GGTGTGGGGGGTGGGATAGACGTTGCGTTCCTTTACTCCCCTCTCAGTCTCCTTGACCTGTACGCTGGCGTTAAAAACGCGGCCACGTCTCCGGTCGTATGGAGTACCGGTAGACGGGAGTTCGCCCTTCCTCTCGTGGACCTCCGGGCGAGGGTTAAGGTTTACGGGTCCACGTACCTCCTCTTTGGCGGGGAGTACTCACCGGACGGGCGCGGGTTCTCACCCCTGCGGGACGGCTTCTTATCTTTAAGGGCGTCCTTCTGGAGAATGGACGTTTACGCGGGTCTCGTTGAAGGGAAGGGACGGCTCGGACTCTCCTACAACCACGGCAGAGGGAAGTTCTCCTTCGGAACCTCCTACCATCTGGACTTCGGATACTCCTTCCTCGGAAGCGTGAGCTTTCGCATGTAGTACGCCACCTTAGAATAGGGGAATAAATGTGGTTTATGCCCTTTATTGATTCCCTTCTGTTTTACGGGGGGTTGACCCGGAAGGATCTCACGTTTGACAAGGACCTCTCCACGCGGACTGCACTGAAACCCCGGCCCGTTCTCCGCTTTCTATCGGATCCCCTGAGTTTCGTGAAGTGGTCCGTGGATTCCCTTCCGTCCTACGCTTCCCTTAACCCCAGAAATATCCCTTCCACCTTCTGGCCTGTCAGGTTCAAGCCCGTACGGATGAGGACCCGCTTTACGGTGAAGGATACGGTAATAAGGGGCATAGTTGAAACACTTCACTGCGTGGACTACTTTACTAACAGGGCCTTCGTAAAGCTCAAGGAAAGGGAGAGGGATACCCTGAGGGCCAGATTGATCGCCACGTGGGATCCCGACTCACCGGAGGGGGACTCCCTTACCCACGCACAGGTGCGCACACTTTCGGATTCGGTGGATTACAACCTCCTGTTGAACGCTCTCGTTTGCGTTCTTAACTTTGATACCTCGTCGGTTCCCCGGATGGAGGGGGACTTCCAGTACGAGTACGTCACGGGCTTCGGGAAGGTGGCGATAGGGGGTAAGGGGAACAACACGTACCGGGGGGAGTACGTGGCCATATACGACTTCGGCGGGGACGACGACTACCTCCTCACGAGGGCGCCCGTCCTGATAGTGGACCTCTCCGGGGAAGACAGGTACTCCGGGGAGTTCGCGGCCGGTATTCTGGGAATATCCGTCCTCTACGATTACGCTGGAAACGACGTCTACGTCTGTAAGGGGACGTGTGGCGGTGTAGGTCTGGGAGGTTTCGGACTCCTCTACGATCGGGAGGGGGACGATTACTACTCCGGCGGTTTCCATTCCATCGGTGCTGGAACCTTCGGAGGGGGGTACCTCATAGACGGAGGCGGGAACGACATCTACAAGGCCGTAATATACGGTCAGGGGTTCGCCGGTACGTACGGCGTCGGTATCCTCTCCGACCACGGTGGGAACGACGTCTACACCCTCGGCTACGGTCCCATCCACAAACCCCTATTCCTCAGGCAGAGGCAGGCCATGGGTCAGGGCTTCTCCATAGGGTGGAGGGACCGGTTCGGTGGCGGTGTGGGCATACTGGCCGATGCCTCCGGAAACGACCACTATTCGGCCGGGACGTACGCTCAGGGAGTCTCCTACTGGTACGGTCTCGGCACCCTTTACGATGGGGGAGGGGACGACAGGTACACCTGTGCCGAGTACTGTCAGGGGGCGGGGATTCACCTCTCCGTCGGTGGCCTCGTAGATAAGGACGGGGACGACCTCTACTACGCCTACTACGGCCCCAGCATCGGGGAGGGACACGACCTGTCCGTAGGCTTCTTCTACGACTCAACCGGGAACGACACTTACTACACCAGCGGGGGGTTCGGTGTGGGCCTGACCAACTCCGTGGGTATCTTCGTGGACGGGGACGGAAAGGACAACTATTCGGCGAGGGAGGAGAACATATCCTTCGGAGGGGCAAACGTACAGAGGGAGATGGGGGGCATAGGGATCTTCCTTGATCTCGGAACGGACATGGACGTCTACCCCTTCAAATCCCACGCCCGGAACACCTCCCTATGGGTAAGACCGAAGTGGGGTCTCGGCTGGGATAGGTAGTTTCCCCTTTACAATCACTGTCTATGCTGAGGTTAACGATCGTCCTGATAGCAACGGCACTTCCCTTTGTTTCTCTGAGGGCGGAGGCCATCCGCTTCAAGGTGGATAAGGCCCACACGTCCATAAACTTCAAGGTGCGCCACATGATGGTCACGACCGTCGTCGGGACCTTCCACAACTTTGACGGCTGGATAGATCTGGATACCTCGGACATAACCAGGAGCCGGGCCGAAGGTTGGGTGGACGTCGCCAGCATAGACACCCGAAACAAGAAGAGGGACGACCACCTGAGGGACTCCGACTTCTTTGACGTCCAGAAGTACCCCCGGATGAAGATGGTGGTGAAGAGGATTTATAAGAAGGGGGGCGAGTGGTGGGCGGACGCCGACCTCACGATCAAGGGCATAACGAAGACGGTATCCTTCCCCTTCAAATGGTACGGACCCGTTAAGGATCCGTGGGGAAACCTTCGCATAGGCGTTGAGGCCAGTTTCACCATAGACCGGTACGACTTCGGTATAAGGTGGAACAAGAAGATGGAGACGGGGGGTCTGGTCGTGGGCAGGAAGGTGAAGGTAGAACTGAACGTGGAAGCGATACACCGGGGTAAGTAAAAGGCCCATACTTTTGCGTACCTATGAGTACGAGATAGAACTAAGCCCGATATACCTCGTGAGGTAGGAGGTGAAACGTGCTGCCGTTAGCGGTCTCCTTCTTCGCAATACGTACGGTTAACTTTAACCAGTTGCACTCATATCAGTTCACCCTTTAAATATGACCTTATGCTGCTTTTGACTTATCTTCTTTTACAGTTTGACGAAAGCAGGCAGGCAGACAGCATAGTGAAGTCGTGGGGTGTGGTTGAGTTCCACTATCACGGCTGGGACATCAAGAACTTTGACACCCTGCCTGTTAGTGATAGCATCCCCGTACCTAACGGGGAGTACAGGGTGATAGACGACTACGGCCCCCTACACGTCAAAGGTAAGTGGGAGTACTACAGGAGAGACTGGAAGACCATGGAGTTTAAGCCGCTTCTCGGATCTATCCTCAGAGGCTATCCCCTTGACCTCCTTGACTGGGGGAGGTACCTCGTGTTCTATATCAGGGGGAAAGGAAGGTATGAGATAGGAGGAGAGATCGTATATCACCGATACTGCAGAGGCTTCATAGTGCGAAATCAGGTGCTTGACACATCGTGGAAAGAAATACGGATAGACCTTGATACCCTAAAAGAGGTGTTTGATGTCTATAATCCTCCACACTGGATATGGGATGAGGGAGTATCCCCGGCCTGTTGGGCATGGGGAAAAGGCGATAAGAAAAGTGGGTTTGTACCTTTATACATATATATTGAGCCATATGCCGACACCTTTGGTACCTACAAGTACGAGATAGAACTAAGCCCGATATATCTTGTGAGGTAGGAGGTGAAACATGCTCCTGTTAATGGCCCTCTTCTTCGCAACACGCATAAACAAAGACATACCCAACTACTGTTCCCAGAGCTACCTTGAAGGAGACCTCGCCCTCAACGACGGCTATTTAGTGGCAGCAGTACTAAACAGAAACTGGCCTAATAACTTCTGGACGATAAGCATATTTGCGAGCAACAACAGAGGACACATCTGGAATCACGTTAAAGACCTGATGGGTACTTTCAGCGATGGGTGGGTGATGGATACGAGCGAGTATATGATGGCAGATCCCTCCGTCAGCATAATGGGAGACAATCCTAATGGGTTCTATCTGATAGGTCTGGCTTATTCAAAGACTTCTCCCACATCACGTATGATAGTTTTCTGTAGAGACTCATTAAACCCCCGTGTGGCAAGCAACTGGGAGTGCTATAACATGCACGAATACAATCCAACGAGGAGGGACAAACCGTGGGTGATGGGAGTTTTAAGCAGTAGCAGGGTGATAGGGGCGTGGATGAAGGAGGACACAGTCTTTATCCTTACCAACGACAACCACGGTGCGCCGGGTGATTGGGTGATCAGGAAGAGAATATTTGCTCCGAACTCAAAATTTAATCTTCCATATCTTACGTATTACAACGGTGTATTTTACCTCGCTGTGGAGCAGAAAAGACGACCACCTACTGACTCCGTTTACATCCACGTCCTCTACTCCATGGACAATGGCACGACGTGGGACGAGGTACCGAGTATAGCAGCACGGTTCTACAGGAGGGCTGCGAACGTAAGATGCGATATGCCCACAGCAGGGTTTAAGAAGAATCTCAAGAGCATATCGGCCTTTGGTATAAACGGTCTTGCGGTTGCTTACGTCTATGGGAACGACCGCAGCGACACAGGGAGGTGCAACGTATACGTCTCCTACAGCTTTGACGGAGGGACAACGTGGATAGATAGTGCAGTTTACAGAAGTGACAACATTCAAGGAAATCCCGTTTTATCCTCCTCTGGAGATACGCTTCTTTTGTTTTTCGTTGAGAGAGTCAGATCTGACATCCTTCCCGATACGAGCATGGTGATGTACGGATGGATGGATGGAGGTGTGTGGAGGAACAGAAGGATAGCATCTGCTTGGGGCTACCATCCCGATATGTTTCCCGCCTGCCACAACAAACCGGGCAATGATTATGCGAGTTTGATAACGTATAGGGATACGGTGTATTACTACACTGGTGGTGATAGGTCTCGTGATGGTTATATCTTCTCCGGTGGAGGGAACGCATGGTTCTTCAGGGGTATAGTGAGCGAGATCACCGGGGTTGAGGAGGTTGTGAGGAAAACAGGGAAGGCCACTATCAAGGTTGTGAGAGGTGGTATTGAAGTTCCGGAGTACGGTGAGGTGTATTCCGTGAGCGGAAGGCTCGTTTTCAGGGGCGAGGGCAGGGTCTCCTTGCCTGCAGGTGTGTATTTCGTTAAGGTCGGGGGTAAGGTGTTTAGAGTTGTTGTAAGATAAGCCCTTTACCCCCTCGTATCAGCCGCAACCGTAGAATTCGGGCATGATAGACTCCTCCCTCTTCGTAATCTCTTTAAGCGCCATAAACTTCTGGGCGGGCAGGCATACCACACTTCCCATAACCGACCTTTACCTATCCGACCCCAACCTGACGTACACGACGGCCGAGAAGATAGCCCGTAGGTGGAAGGCCCAGGGTGATACCTTAAAACTATTCCCCGCCTGCGCCCTGATAACCAAACTATCCGGCTACAACGTCCGCGCCGGCATCGTTGGAGACGTTTACAGGGAGGAGGTCCTCAGCATAACGGGCGATAATCCCCTCGGAAAGTTCGTATTTGACAGGGCGAAGAAACTCACGAAGGCCCACAGGGACACCCTTCAGATGATACCGGAGTACGTACCCCGTTCCGTTAACCGGATAGTTACCGCCCTCTTAAAGCTCTATATTGCCCTTGACGGAAAGGTCCCCAAAAGGAGCCGGGCGTACATCTGGGACAGCCTGAACCTTAAGGAAAAGAGGGCATTTGAAAGGAAGAACCTCAGCAATCTGAACGAGGAAGCCTACGCCTTTCAGGTGGCGTGCCTGCTTCTGGACTCCCTGAGGTCAGCCCTCCGAAGGGAGGGAAGCAAAATAAAGAGCCTCAACGTTCCGACACCGTGGGGGTACGTCTCCTTCGGTGGGCCTGAGAACGACAGCTTCCCCGACGCCCTGATAGTCGTGGACGCCGGTGGGGACGACACCTATAAGTCCGTGGCCATAGGAGTAGATAACGGAGGGAACGACACCTATACCGGTTCCGTCGGGTTCGGTCTCTTCTCCGTAGCCGCCTTCGTGGACGCGGGAGGGGACGACGTATACGAGGGTGAAGGGCAGGGGGCAGGGTTCTCCGGTTTCGGCGTCCTCCTTGACCTGTCCGGAAACGACACGTACAGGGGTAAGGTCTTCGTACAGGGAGCCGGGTACAACGGTGGGGGCCTCCTCATAGACGTCTCCGGGAACGATACCTACTACGCCTACCAGAAGGCTCAGGGATTCGGATGGGTGAGGGGTATTGGAATACTGGCCGACCTCTCAGGGAACGACTCCTACAGCATGGAGGACTCCCTGATCCTCTTCCCGTCCCCGCAGGATCCCCGCCACAACTCCAGCCTCGGCCAGGGTATGGGATTCGGCGAGAGGAGGGACTTCTTTGACGGGAGATCCCTCGCCGGAGGTGTGGGTCTCCTCCTTGACGGGGAGGGGGACGACAGGTACGAGGCCGGGGTATTCGCTCAGGGGGCCGGGTACTGGCTCGGTACGGGAGTACTTTACGACGGAAGTGGCAACGACGCCTACTCCGGAGTGTGGTACGTTCAGGGAGCGGCTGCCCACTTCGCGATAGGGGCGCTCTACGACAGAGGGGGAGACGACGTATATCTATCCACCAGGTCCACGTCTCAGGGTGTGGGACACGACTTCTCCTACGGTCTCCTTTTAGACGGCGGAGGAAGGGACACCTACACGTGCGGAAACCTCTGTCTCGGGAGCGGGAACGCGCAGGGTGTGGGCGTATTCTGGGATATGGACGGCAACCTGAAGGTCAACCTGAGGGGGAAAGGCCTCGGATTCAGCAACCCGGCCGTTGACTCCCTGAGCGTGAGGTCCGCCTTCCCGACGCGGGGGGTAGTGTGCAAGGGTAAGGTCTGTCCGTAAGGCGAATTTATCGTAAAGTAATGCGCAATTCTACGGTATAATACGCAGTTATATGAACGGGGAAAAAGGGAAGGAGATAGAGAAGAAGGCGGAGGAGATGGCCGAGAAGCTGGCCGACGAGATGAACTTCACGTTGGTGGACGTGGAGTGGAAGGAGGGCAGGAAGGGAACCCTGCGTATCTTCATTGACCGGGAGGGTGGCATAACCATACGGGACGTTGAGAGGTTCTCCCGCACCTACTCTGACATGCTTGATGCGGCGGACTTCATAGACCAGTCCTACGTTCTGGAGGTGTCCTCTCCGGGCCTGGACAGGAGACTCGTAAAGCCGCGGGAGATAAACTGGGCGATCGGAAAGAGGGTCGTCCTCGTCCTGAAAGACGGCAGGACCTATAGGGGAGTTCTGGACTACTACAACGAGGAGGAAAACACGGTAGGGGTTAGTGGCAAGTTCTTCAACCTCGCGGACGTGGCCCTCCTCAGGTTAGACGAGGTTTAAAAAGGAGGTAAGAATGGAAACCAGAATAAGGTTTGACGAACTGCGACTGGCTCTGGAAGAGTTCGCCAACAGGCACGGCGTGGACTCCAGAAGGGTCGGTAAGGTCCTGGAAGCGGCCTTAAAGCGCACGTTTGAGCATAAGTACAGGTACGCCCATCCCAAACCGGAGGTTGAGGCCCACGTTGACCTTGACAGAGGGGATATAAAGGTCATCCTGAAGTACCCGGACGACGAGAAGAAGACCGAGGTAATAGATCCCTCCAGCCTGAGTATAGACGACGTCCATACCCTGAAGAACTACTTCGTCCAGATGATCAAGTACGACATCCAGAGGTCCAAGCTGGCCAAACTTACCCCCTACATCGGAAAGATAGTCACGGGAAAGATACAGAAGGTGGACAAGAGACGGGGAATACTGGTCGGGGTAACGATTGACGACATAGGCATTGAGGGGCGCATAGAACCTTCCGGCATGGTGGAAGGGGAAGTGTACCGCCCCGGTCAGGATATAGATGCCGTGGTCCTCAGTATAGAGGAGAGGAGCGCCTATCCCCTCATACTCTCCCGGGCCCATCCCTCGTACGTCAGGGCGCTCCTTGAGAAGATCCCTGAGGTCTCCGACGGCACGGTCCAGATAAGGGCGATAGCCCGCGAGGCCGGAGTTTTAACGAAGGTGGCCGTTTCCACGACCGATCCCTTCGTAAACCCGGTTACGAGCCTCGTGGGTAAAAAGGGCATACGTCTCAGGGACCTGAGGAGGAGGCTGCCAAGGAACGAGAGTATAGAGGTGGTTGAGTACGACCCCGATAGGGTGAGGTTCGCCGTACTGGCCCTATCGCCGGCAGAAAACGCCGTCGCCGCGTACGAAACCGAGGACGAGATCCGGGTCTACTACGAGAACGAGGACGACCTCGGAAAGGCGAAGGGCAAAGAGGGCCTGAACGTGATCCTCGCCTCCCGTCTGGTAGGTAAGAGGATCATGGCCCTTCCCATATCGGAGTACGAGCCTCCGGAGGAGGGCGTAACCCTCTACGATATAAGGGAGAAGCTTCCACCTCAGATATACGAGAAGATGAAGAGGGCGGCCCTCGTGTACTTCAAGAAACTGCCTCCTCTCGTCCATATCCAGCGTCTCCTTGACGTGGACGAGGCCACGGCCATAAGGGTGATAGATATCGTTGAGGAGGCCATAAGGGAGAAAGCCCGAAAGCAAGAGGAAAAGAAGGAGAACGGAGAGAATGCGTAGAAAGGGACCGGTTCCGCTTTACGAACTGGCGGAAGAGCTGAAGGTTGATCCGAAGGTGATCATCCAGATACTCCGGGAGAACGGATACAAGCACGTCCGGAGTAAGACCCACAACCTGAACCGGGATATGGAGATGCTTGTACGCCGGAAGATAGAGGAGCAGAGGCGTCAGATCTCCCGGGAGTTGAACGTTAAGAAGCAGATATACAGGCCGGTTACACCGCCCCCGCCCGGCCGCAAGACCAAGAAGAAGGACGACAGGAGGAGGGACGAGAAGCAACCCCGCCAGACGAAGAAGCTGACCAAGAGTCGGACGAAACCGAAGCCAAAGCAGAAGGCCGAACCCAAAAAGCAGGTTGATAGGATAATCGTAACGGGTCCCATGTCCCTCAGAGAGTTCGCCGACGCCATGGGGAGGGACCCGGAGGAGATCATCAAGAAGGCCTTTGAGATGGGTACGCTCCTCACGATAAACCACATACTTGAACCCGACCTCATAGAGGTTCTCGCGGGGGAGTTCGGCGTGGAGGTGGAGTACTCCGAGGCGGCCGAGGAGCTGGTTGAGGAGGACGAAAACCTCTACTCCGACTGGAAACCGAGACCCCCTATAGTCACGGTTATGGGACACGTTGACCACGGTAAGACCACCCTCCTTGACGCCATAAGGGGAACCAGCGTGGCCGCGCAGGAGGCCGGAGGTATAACCCAGAGCATAGGTGCCTGGAGGGTGAAGAAGGGGGATTACGAGATAATCTTCATAGACACTCCCGGACACGAGGCCTTTACGGCCATGAGGGCAAGGGGGGCGCAGGTGACCGATATGGTCGTGCTTGTGGTGGCGGCCAACGAGGGAGTGAAGCCCCAGACGGTTGAGGCCATAAACCACGCCAAAACGGCCGGAGTTCCGATAATCGTCGCCATAAACAAGATAGACGTCCCCGGTGCCGATCCCATGATGGTGAAGAACCAGCTGATGAAGTACGGTCTGGTTCCGGAGGAGTACGGCGGAGATACGATAATGGTGGAGGTTTCCGCTCTCAAGAAGATAGGGATAGACGACCTCTTGGACGCCATTATTCTAAAAGCCGAAGAACTGGAGTTGAAGGCTCCGTACAAGGGACCCGCCCGTGCCGTCGTCATAGAGTCCCGGATGGACACGAGGGGAAGGGGTCCCCTCGGGAGCGTGATAATTCAGAAGGGAACCCTTAAGGTCGGGGACGCCTTCTGGTGCGGTCCCACCTACGGAAAGGTCCGGGCCATGTACGACGAGACCAACCGGAGGGTTAAGGAAGCCACGCCCGCGACTCCCGTAGTTGTGCAGGGGTTTGAGGAGGTGCCGAGAGCCGGAGATATACTGGTGGTCGTACCGTCCGTACAGGAGGCCAAAGAGAGAGCGGAGGAGTACCGCCGTACGATGAAGTACCAGATAGATAAGCGGGTGGACGTCAAGATAATGCGCCGGATTCAGGAGAAACTTCAGGCCGGTGAGAAACTGAGAATCCCCGTTATCGTCAAGGCGGACACTCAGGGATCCGTGGAAGCCCTCGTGCAGGCCATCCATAAGATGAAGTACAGGGAGATAGAGCCGAGGGTCATCCACAGCGGAGTGGGACCGATCACCGTTACGGACGTGGACCTCGCCACGGCGTCGGAGGGGGTCATACTCGGCTTCAACACCAAGGTCAACAGCGATGCCCGTAAGCTGGCCGAGACCCGCGGTGTCCCCATACGCACCCACAAGGTGATCTACCACCTGCTTGACGAGCTCAAGAACATCCTCGCCAGCAACCTTGAACCTGAGGTGGAGGAGGTCAAGATAGGGGAAGCGGAGGTTAAAGCCACCTTCAGCACCAAAGCCGGAACGGTGGCGGGATGTTACGTAAGGTCCGGGAAGATAACCCGGGACGCCCTTGTAAAGGTGGTCAGGGACGGACAGGTAATAGCCCAGAGCCGCATAGCATCCCTGAAGCGTTTCAAGGACGACGTCAGGGAGGTGCAGGAGGGATACGAGTGCGGTGTCAGGCTTGAGAGCTTCAACAAGTTCAAGCCCGGAGACGTATTTGAGGTCTACACGAGGGTGGAGAGGCCGCGGGTACTGACTGAGGAAAAGGAGGAGGCCGAAGTATAACCACCTGCACCGTCCGACCATACGGTGAGGTTTTACTCTTAGAATAGTCGCATATGCTGGCTTACGCTTTTCCGGGGCAGGGCAGTCAGTACACCGGTATGGGCAGGATACTCGTGCGGAGGTACCCGGAGGCTGAGGAAACCCTCGTACGGGCCGAGAAGATAAGCGGGAGACCACTCCGGCACCTGCTGTACGACCTGTCCGACGAGGAGTTGAGGAGGACGGAGAACACCCATCCGGCCGTATTCCTCTACGAGGCTGCCCTGTACGACGTTCTGAAACGCGACACCTCCCCCGACGTAGTCTTTGGACATAGCCTGGGCGAACTGGCGGCCCTGTACGCCGCCGGCGTCCTGGACTTTGAGACCGCCTTAAGTCTGGTCCTTGAGAGAGGACGTATAATAGTTGAGGACTCCGGGAGGGAAGGGGGCATGGTGGCCCTCATAGGGGAGAACGTCTTAAGCCTCGCCGAGGAGGTACTGAAAAGGCTAACCTCCGTCGGTGTGGTCATATCCAACTACAACTCACCCAAACAGATCGTGTTATCCGGCCATAGGGTTGAGCTTGATAAAGTAGTGGATTTTATAGAAAAACAGGCCCGACGGATGAGGGCGCGTATACGGGCGGTAAGGCTGAAGATCAGTTTCGCCTCCCACTCTCCCCTGGTGGAGGGGGCATCCAACCGTCTGGCCCGAATCCTTGACGGGGTAAGGTTCAGGGATCCGGTCGTCCCCATAGTAATGAACACGACGGGTAAGGTGGCCCTCACTGCCAGCGATGTGAAGCGGGCGGTGGTACGGCAGCTCAGTTCTCCCGTCCGTTTCGTTGATATGGTCAGGGAGGCCGTGGGTATTGGGGTCAGAGAGGCCTGGGAGGTGGGGCCGGGCAGGGTACTTTCCGGCCTCATATCCCAGATAACCGACCGGATAAGGGCGGTTCCCATGGATCCGAAGTACTCACCGATCAGGACGTAACGAGGATACGCAGGAGTCTACGCAGAAGGAAACGTACGGCCTTCTCCTTCATTTCTATTCTGTCGCCTTCCACCTCAACCTTCCCCACATCTTTCCCGTACGGCGTGATTATACAGTAGTAGAAGTACCCTCTACCGTTGAACTCCCCGCTCGTGGACAGGGCAACGTCCGAACCGGTCATTTTTCTTATACCCTCGGCCATCTCACGTACAACCTGAGGGGAGTACACGGTATACTTCTCAACCGTTTCCCTCTTTACCCCAAGCACTTTGACCTTAACGTCCACGGAGTAGGCAACGACGCTACCGAGAAAGTACTCCGACGATCCCGGTATGGAGGTCAGGGCGTGGGCGAGGGCCCCACCCGTACAGGATTCGGCGGCAGAAACCGTAAGGCCCTCACCCACC
This sequence comes from Caldifarciminota bacterium, assembly GCA_015490465.1. Taxonomy (GTDB): domain Bacteria; phylum Hydrothermota; class Hydrothermia; order LBFQ01; family LBFQ01; genus JAADCS01. The sequence goes on along the minus strand of WFXS01000042.1, from coordinate 48,737 downwards.
AGAGTCTCCTTAAGGCAGTGCAGATCCTCCATCACGAGCCGGGCATGAGTTTTACGTCTATCTTCCCTCCCTTCTTTCTGGCCAGGTCGTTCAGCTCCCTGAGGAGGGCGTCCAGATCCTTGACGCCGTACTTCTCGGCGTTCTCCCCTATCGTCCCCCAGATGGGGGCACCGCACGCTATGGCCGGTATACCGTACTTGAAGAAGATATCCACGGACTCAGGATACCTGATGACTACCTCCTCAACCGTCGTCTCGGGGGTGATCTCCATGCTCACCTCCCTATGAGTACCCTGTGGTTCTTCGTGGAGTCCGTACTAACCAGAGATACTATTCGCGTAAACACGTCCGACTGCACGAGGCCGTAGTACGTCTTGAAGTAGGAGGTGTCCCTCATGGCTATATCGGCCGTGCCGTTCAGGGTGAAGCACCCGGTGGTGTGGAAGTAGAGCTTGAGGTAGTGGCGGTAGATCACCCGGTAAACGCCGGTGTACGTGTCCAGAGGCGTGGTTACGGTGGTGGTATCCAGAACGCTGGCGAAGGAGGAGTCTACACTCAGGGAGTCAAAGTAAACGTAGAGGGTACATCCGCTCTGGGGACTTATGAGGGAATCCGTAAGAGGATACACGGCGGGGGTCAGAGGGGTCCAGGACTGACCCACGGCGAGGGGTTTGACCCCTACGAGGTAGTCAAGGACCAGACCGAGGCTTACGGTATCCATGGCGAAGCGGATCTTCAGGTAGAGGGTGTCGCCGCTCACCTTGAAGGTATCCTCCCTCACCTGACCGCTGGAGTAGGTAGAGTCCCTGAAGGGGACGAGGTAGAACCCACCTGAGGTTATACCGTCAAAGAAGGTCCTCTTCACGGTATCTATGGAGGAGCTGTCCGAGCTGAAGATGTAGAGGCTATCCCTGTACACGAAGGTACTGTCAAGTCCGAAGTACACCACCGTACTTTCCGGTGTGGGGGTCGGCTCCGGTTCCGGTCCAGATCCCGTATCCGGTTCCGTGGCCTTCTTACACGAAGCTATAACACCAACCAGAAGAAACGCCATCAAAACTCTACGCATGGTAAGTGGATTTTAAAGGCGCGAGGACAGGTACGTCAAGTGGAACAAAAAAAGGGGAGGCGTAGCCTCCCCTATCCTTTCCGAATTTCCCTCTCTCAGGCCTTCTTGTGACAGAACCACCAGTCGTAACACTCGTGTTCGCCCTTCTTCGCGGCCTCAAGGCGGGCCTTGGCGTCCTCCACGCTCTTCGCCGGCGGTACTATGAGCCTGTCCCCTATCAGTTCGTTCTCGGGCCAGTTGGCGGGTACGGCGAGTTTCTTCTCGTCAAAGGTCTTGAGGGCCTTGAGGGCGCGTACAATCTCGGGAATGTTACGTCCGATCTCCTGCGGGTAGTAGATTATGGCGCGGATTACACCGTTGGGGTCCACTATGAAGACGGCGCGGACGGTGGTCGTATCCTTGTTGGGGTGTATCAGGCCGAGCTCCTTAGAGACGTCAAGGGTGTGGTCGGCTATGATGGGGAACTCTATCTTCAGACCGAGCTTCTCCTCTATCCACTCCACCCACTTGATGTGGGAGAAGACCTGATCTACGGACAGACCTATCAGCTCTGCCCCGAGGTTGCGGAAGTCGTCGTAGTGCTTCTGGAAGGAGTAGAACTCCGTCGTACAGACGGGGGTAAAGTCGGCGGGATGGCTGAAGAGTATGAACCACTTACCCGCAAAGTGATCGGGCAGCTTTATCTTTCCGTGGGTCGTCTCCACCTCTATCTCTGGAAACTTATCTCCTATCAGCCTCATCTTTCTACCTCCTTTTGGGTTTGCGAAGGTATTTTAAGGGTGAATCCTGAGCTGCAAAGTCGGATTTTATTGAGCCTTACTCGTTCCATCTGTTCAAAAATTTGAATTATTTTGCTGAGTGTGTGAAAATTTTGCAAATCTTCCGTACAATTGTTGGTAAGGAGATAGCACGTTTTGTATTTTTCTCAATTCGTTCGGCCTGTTCCCGGACGGTTTTCTTCTTAGTGAGGCCCGTGAATCGGCGTGGTCGGACGGCGTGAGCGTGGGGAAGGACGCTTCCGTACGTATATCCGGTATAACCGCAAGGCCTACGGTTCTGCTTAACGGTACGATGTTACCTGAAATGCCGGAGGGGAAGGTTACGTTCTTCGGTCGTGGCACGTCTTCTGCGTACGCCCTGTACGGGAGGTTGAGGTTCGTGGGAGAGGAGGCCGACGTCACCCTTACGAGGGCGAACGGAGGGGTGGAGGTGCAGTTCTTCGTCCATCCCGGAAGGGACTCCTCTCAGGTGGGACTTGAGGTTGAGGGGGCGGAGTTCTTGAAAGACAACGATGGAAGGAAGGTCGCGAGGGTAGGCGAGATCAGGGCGTTTCAGGGAACGCGGGAGGTGGACGTCTCTGCGAAGATGAAGAGGAACGTGATCCGATTTATGGTCAACGATTACGACCCCTCGGACACTCTGGTGATAGACCCCGTAGTAACCGTCGTCGTATCGGGGAGCGGGAAAGATAGAGCCGGAGGGGTGGCGGTGGACAACGGCGGGTACGTGTACGTCGTGGGAACGACCAGATTCCCGTTTGACTTCGCTCCCTCCAGAACCTTTCTGGGACCCTCCGCATCCGAGACCCTGAGCAACGTGTTCGTAACGAAGTTAACCCCCGATCTCACCGGCCATGTGGCCACAGTTATCCTATCCAGCAGTGGACGGGATGGGGGGAACGCCATCACTCTGACGGCCGACGGGGACGTCGTGGTGGCCGGGTGGACGTACTCACCCTCCGACTTCGCCCCTTCCCGTACGGTTCTGGGAACCGCAGGGGGTAGGGACGCCTTTATAACCCGTCTGTCCGGGGGCCTGAGTACCTACCGGGCGACCGTTATTCTCGGGGGAAGTTCCTCCGACGAGGCCCACGCCGTGGCCACGGATGACAGCGGCAGCGTGTTCGTGGCCGGATGCACGTCGTCTTCCGACTTTGCTCCGGGCAGGACGGTTTTCGGCACACCGGAAGGCGGGAACGCTTTCGTCACTAAGTTGAGCGGAGACCTGTCCAACCATATCGCCACTGCCATACTGACGTCCAGCAGAACTGACGCGGCCCACGCCCTTACTTACGACCCTTCGGGGTACGTTTACGTGGTGGGGCAGACAGGGGACGGATCCGACTTTATGCCGTGGCGTACGGGATTCGGTACGCTGGACGCCTATCAGGCGGCCTTCGTTACGAAGTTCGGCGACGATCTGAACTCCCACGTGGCCACGGCCATCGTCCCAAGCGAGGACGCCGACCGTGCCGAAGGGGTAGCTTTGGACAGCGCCGGGAACGTTCTCGTAGGCGGTACCACGGGATCCGCACTTACCTTCTCCGACTCCAGAACCGTGTACGGGTCAGCGACGAGAATCTCGCCTTTTGTGACCAGACTTACACCGGACCTTTCGTCCCACCTGTCTACGGCCGTATTTGGGGATTCCATGTACGTGACCTTCGGGGGTATGGCCGTAGCCGGGAATGGGGACGTCTTAGTGACCGGTACGACCTACAACGCCTCAAGGTACTCGGTTTCAAGGACCGTTATAGGGACGGAGGGGGGATCGGACATATTCCTCACGAGATTGGACGGAACCCTGACTACCCACGTTGAGAGCCGGGTCTTTGCGGGGCCCTTCCGGCGAGGGGGGTGTAGGGGTCGCCGTTGGAGGATACGGGAGCGTATTCGTCGTCGGCTTCTCGTCGCGGGCTACGAACTTCATGCCCTCAAGGACAGTCTTCGGAGCCGTGGGTGGCGACGGTGTGGTTATCGTGAAACTGGATCCGGGTGTTGTGGACGTTTGCGAGGCTCCTGAGCTTCCGGATAAGGTCAAACTTCAGGGGAATGGGGTCGTCGTGGTACTGGATAGTCCCGCCTACGTCGGATACGACGTATTCTCCGGTGATGGGCGTCTCGTGAATAGGCGTATATCGGGTACCTGCCGGCGGGGAAGTACAGGATACCTCTGGATCTACCGTCCAAAAGGGTGGGAGACAGGGTAATGAAGGTAGGTTCAACCGCAGGGAAGTAAGGTTATATTTCCCGTTTCACCGGTATAATTGCCGGTTATGTTCCAGATAACCCTTGAGGACATATCCGGTGAGAGCGATGTGGAGAGAGACCTGGACGTGGCCATAGTGGGTGGAGGACCCGCCGGACTCACCGCCGCCCTGTACGCCGGAAGGTCCATGTTGAAGACCGTCGTATTTGAGAAACTTTCCATAGGAGGTCAGATAGCCGTTACGGACGACGTTGACAACTACCCCGGTATAGAGAGCGTAAAGGGACCGGAGCTGGCCAAAATGATGGAGAAGCACGCCAAGAAGTTCGGCGCTCATATAGTTTTCGCCGAGGTGACACGCATAAGGAAGGAGGGGGAAGGGAAGTTCGTTCTGGAAACGACGGAAGGGGAGTTCAGGGCGAAGGCCGTTATATGGGCTACAGGTGCCGAGCCGAGGAAACTCGGCGTTCCGGGTGAGAAGGAGTTCACGGGCAGGGGTGTGTCCTACTGTGCAGTATGCGACGGCCCCTTTTTCAAGGGCAAAGAGGTGGCAGTCATAGGGGGAGGGGACTCCGCCTTTACCGAGGGGTTGTACCTGACCAACATCGTAAAGAAGGTCTACCTCATCCACCGCAGGGATCAGTTCCGGGCGCAGAAGATATACGTTGAGCAGATGAAGAAGAAACCGAACGTTGAGTTCCTTCTGAACAAGGTCGTGGTGGAGTTCGTGGGAGATAAGATGCTCAAAGGCCTGCGCTTAAGAGATACGAAGACGGGGGAGGAGAGCTTCCTTGAGGTAGACGCCGCTTTCATATACATAGGTCTCCGTCCTATGAACGACTTAGTTAAGGATTTCGTTGATCTGGACGAGAGGGGCTTTGCCCTCGTGGGTGAGGACACCAGAACGAAGACTCCCGGCCTCTTCGTCGCCGGCGATGGCAGGGTCAAACCCCTCAGGCAGGTGGTTACGGCCGTAGCGGACGGTGCCGTGGCCGCCATGATGGCCGACGAGTACATAAGGGAACTGGAGGCCCACGGGGGTTGAAGGTATTCGTTACGGGTAAACCGGGCGTAGGAAAAACTACCCTGATTAAGAGGTTGTACGCTCTCGCTCCTGAAAGGTTCAGGGGTTTCTGGACGGAGGAGATAAGGGAGAGGGGAAGGAGGGTGGGGTTTAAGGTGATAACGACGGAAGGGAAGGAAGGTATTCTTGCCCACGTAGATTTTGAGAGTCCCTACAGGGTGGGGAAGTACGGGGTGAACGTCCGGGGGTTTGAGGAGGTGGTTGTACCCGTGCTTGAGTCGTGCTTACCTCTCTGTCCAGAGATCGTACTTGTGGACGAAATAGGTAAAATGGAGCTCTTCAGTGATAGGTTCGTCAGGGTGGTTGAGGGGATAGCCTTTCGGAGGAACATAAGGGTTCTGGCCACAGTACCTATAAAGGACGTTCACCCTCTTGTAAGGAGGATAAGGAGAACCTTCCGGCCCATCCTGATAACCCTTGAAAACAGGGAGGAACTGTTCTATAAACTTGCGGAGAATCTCAATCTGAAAGGGGGATAAAGGGCAGCCTACTTACAGGATCCATCCCCTGTACAATATCCTCCATATGGCCCGTCCTTTTATAAGAAGTCTGGAAATTCGTAGGTTTGGTCCTGTTAAAGAGGGAAGAGTTGAGTTCAAACCCTTAACGGTTTTCATAGGTCCCAACTCCTCCGGAAAGTCCCTTATTGCTAAACTGTACTACGCTCTTACAAGGTTCCTTATGAAACCTATGGATTTCTTGGGGAAATCTGTAATACGCTATGCGTTAGAGTACGAGGATGCGGTAATACCGTATATAGCCGGAGGGCAGGAAGAGGCCAAGAGATGGATTATGGACGAAGTCAGAAGGGATATCGTGGGTATTCTTGGTGATGAGATATCTAACTTTGAAAATATATACGTGGAAACGGATAAGTTTAACCTCAGGCTGGGAACTAAGAATGAGATCGCATTTAAACCTGTTAATAAGAGTGATTTCAAGGAGTATTTGAAGTTCGTTGCTTACTATTCCGGCAAAGAGTACCTTAGGGATAAGAATAACTTAAAAATTTTGTCATACTTTTATAGAATAATGTCGGATGAGGACGTAGTCTATGTGCCGGAACACAGAGGTTATATATTTGAATTTATGGATATTCTGGATCTTCCATCTAATGCCATACTTTACAGAGAATTCAGGAAAGTTTTACGAGATTCCATGGATTACGTTGCAAGATCCAAAGGATCTATCTCTGCGTTCGCTTATCAGATACTGAACATAGCGGATGTAAAAGTATCTTACAGTCCAAAATTACGAAGATGGGTTTTCAAGTACGGGAGAAAGAAGTTGAGCCGCAGCTCCCTATCTTCAGGTTTGAAACAACTATTACCTTTCTATTACCTGTTCGCATATCTGCCTAAGGGAACGATGTTCATAGTGGAGGAGCCTGAACTTTCCCTCCATCCCGGCGCCCAGAAGGAACTTATGGAGTTTATCGCTTTCCTTGTAAGGGAAGGGTATAAATTCATCATTACCACCCACAGTGATTACATCATCTCTATACTCAACCACCTCATTTTGAGAAACACAGCCGGGAGGTTAGATCGTCCTAACATCCCTCCGGAGAAGGTCGGGGTATACCTATTTGAAAAGAGCGGGAAGCGTTCGGTCATAAAGGACCTGGAAGTTATGGAGGATGGAGTAAGTGAAGACGAGTTTACGGATATTCTTGTGGAGCTCCATAACGAAACCATTGACATGATGGAGGAAATTGAGGAACTCAAATCAACAAAGGAGCATGAGCGGTAATTGCACCATCAAGAACCTACATAAATGTAAAATTAAAAGCTGTGAAGAAGGTAAATGTAAAGTGAAACTTAGTATTTCTTCCAAGTCTATTATCATCTTGAAAGGAGAATGTTTAAGGAATACCGTTAAGGCGCCGGGACGACCTAACAAAAAGGCCTGTGATTGTGTTGTAATTGTAAAGAAAAGCGAACAGTATATCCTTATTGAAATCAAAGAGAAACCCAACGATAGGAAGCCTATACTTCAACTACTTGGCAGCACTTATGATGTAAAACACTGCTTTGGGCCGAATGCTAAAATTAAGAGAATCCTTGTATACTCCAGAGGAAGTAAGGAATTTATGGACAGCTACGGACGCGAACTCAGAAAACATAAGATCTATATGATAAAATGTGGCGATAAAATTGAAATTTCATAATACTGACGGGGGACCTGGCGATGTAGATGAATGGAACTCTGCTTCTAAAAACAGGAATGAACTATTCTATAATACGGTGGGGCAAATGTGGCTAATCATAGATCAAAAAGGCTCCGCTTTTTCCGATACCTACCGACAAATTCTCCTCGCTCCTTCCTCTCCTTGAACGTCTTTCGGACGACGTGCTTACTTATCTCCTCCAACACCTTCCCCCGTTCTCTCTCGGCCCTCTCAAGACGCCTGCGGGCGTACTCCACGTACTCCGGGGAGATGTCTATACCGATGTAATGGTGGCCGAGGAGTTTGGCTGCCACCAACGTGGTACCGCTACCGCAGAAGGGATCCAGTACGACCTTCCCCCTCTCGTCTCCGAAGATGGAGTAAATTATCCGAGTAGGCAAGGCAATAGGAAAGGGGGCCGGATGAGGGTTATTCTTATCCCTCTCCGGGGGTATCCTCCATATAGACGTCAGGAGGGCGTGGCGGGACTCTAATTCCTCACCTATGAGGTCCCCGCCTTTCGGTTTGTAGAGCCAATATATCCTCTCCTCTACCTGCCAGAACCTCCACCCCCTGAGGTTAGCGGCTATCATCCTGTCCCAGATTATCTCCTGCCTTATTACCCACTTTGTCCTGCGCAGCCAGTCCATAGGGTGGAGCATCCTGCCTCTCTCCCAGCGGAGCTTGTGGTTGTAGAAGAAGGAACCTCCGGGCTTTATAACGCGGTAAAGTTCGTTCAGGACCTCAACCTGCCACCTCTGATACTCCTTTTCGGGCATCTTATCCCTCGCTCCCTTGTATATCACCCTATCCACCAGCCAACCTTTGTTTTTTTCTTTCTTGTTGTAGGGCGGGGAGGTTATGCCGAGGTCTATGCTGTCGGAGGGGAGTTGTCTTAAAACCTCAAGTACGTCCCCTTCTGCGACTTTATCAAGGAAGGGGAGAAGATCCTTATACTTTTTCACACTCTTTACTCCATTTTAACAGAGCATCAAAAAGCGGTCGGGTTATGTACCCTCGGTATTCCACGAGTTTGTACGGTGGCACGACAAAAACACGCCTTAAGGCAGGGCAATCCTTGTAATGCTTGAATGTAAAGGACGCACTACGCAGGTACTGGCCGGGTATATCGCCATCCGGGAATCTCCTTCTTAGCTGTTCTCTCAGGCGCTCCTTTATACAGCGGAAAGGAAATTCGTAAACGAAAACGAGTTTTCCCTCAACAAAACCGCTTGTAAGTATGTTGGGGTCTTCCTTTTCGTCCTTCCTGAACCTCTCCCACGTGTAATCGTTAAAACTTCCCCCGCCATTTAACTTTCTCTTCCTATCGATCCTTACATTCTGAGGCTTGGCTTCGCAGTATTCGGGTTTTCCGTAGGTATTGTGACGCATTCCGTTATATCCCACTTTTTTCTCAATATGGGAATATCCGGCCAGTGAAACGGTCACGAGTTTCCTCAGGAAGGACGAGTTCAGGTCGTTCATATACGCCGTCATAAGATCAGATATGGATCAGATATGATTGATATTAGTGTGGGTTTTGACTTTTTGGTAAGCTCAGAAACGAAATCATCGGTGTTCAGCATCGCGTATGCCTTAACAACCTCCTCCATCTCTCTGTTCATAGCACGTCATTTTAACGCCGTATTCTGTCCCGGACATTCTGCCCATTTCTACGATATCCCCCCTCACAGAACCACACCCCGGTAAAGGGAAGTCAAGATACCGGAATTGCTCCGGTATACCGGAGCAATTTAAACACTTATGACAATTAAGGTATATGAAACAATAATACCCGTTATAGCATTACCTCTTCCTATCCGACAGCCATATAAAGAGGAAACCGGGGGATGCGGCCAGTATGTTTCCGAAGTAGTACAGGATGGAGAGGGATACCGCCCCGGTTTTACCAACGGCATGGGAGAGCAGATAAATGAACCCCCCTTCACGGATACCCACCCCCCCTATGGTTACGGGAAGCATGGTTATGAGGTTTACGAGGGGAGTGTAAACCACCGTCTTTATAAACGGAGGGTCAAGGTGGAGGCCTCTGCCTATGAAGTAGGCTCCCACACCGAGGAGGCTTTGCATGATGAAGGAGACCACAAAGCCGACCCCCACCTTCCCCGGGTTGTCCCTGTAATGGTCAAACGCCATTAAGAAGCGGGCCAGTTTATCTCCCACCCCCCAGAGGTGTACCCTGCCGAGCAACCGGGCCACGGGATGCCTCAGTCTCCGGCTCAGGATAACGACGGAGGCGAAGAAGGTCAGGACAAAGCCCACAAATATCAGGGGGGCGATGGGTTGGAGCGGTTTGCTGCCAAGGAGAACGCCTATGACGGCTATGGTGGTAAGGGCGAGGAAACCGACCATACGGTCTATGAACACGGAGGCGAAACTTGTAGAATGGGAGTTTATCTCCAGACCGGCGTAGTACCCCCTTATGGCGTCCACACCGGCCCCGGCGGGCAGGAACATACCGTAAAAGAGGGCCCCCAGAGTTATAAAGACCGCCCTGAACGGGGATATCTTATCCTTGTAGGGCAGGAATATCCACCACCGTATGCCGGACAGGGAGAGGCCAAGGAATATGAAGAGGACGCCGAGAAGCCCCAGAAGTACGTCCATCTTAAGGATCAGGTGATATACGGCTTTAATATCGGTCGTACGGAAAACCCAGTAAATGGCGGCCACAGTGAGCAAAACTTTAATTAGGTTAGTAAACAGTTTCCTACCCTTCAAGCGGCAGGAATTATACGAGGGCAAAAGGAAGTGTTCGCGAGGGCCACATCGCATAAGATCCCGACTCTCATCTGATACATGGGCAAAATTTAAGTCCGGTTTGATTTACCGTTCAAGTGCCGTTCGGTCACTTTCAACGGGGTGCCATATCGTCCGCTCTTAGAATACCCCCCATGAAGGACTTTAAGGAGTTGAAGCACGTATTCCGGAAGTACGACATAAGGGGAACCTATCCCGACGAGATAAACGAAGGCTTTGCCTACCGCCTTGCCGTAGCGTTCGGCAAGATCCTTGAGGATATGGGGGCCAACACCGTAGTCGTGGGTGGGGACGTCCGTACCCATACACCAGCCATAAAGGACTCCTTCGTCAGGGGACTCACGCACATGGGTATGACCATCGTGGATATAGGCACCGTACCCACACCGGTTATGTACTTCGCCGCCAGGACGATGAACGTCCACGCCGGCGTCCAGGTAACCGCCAGCCATAACCCGCCGGAGTTTAACGGTTTTAAGATAGTCCTCGGAGGGGATCCCTTTTACGGAGACGATATACAGAAACTCTACTGGATCTTCTCCGACCCCCACCTCTCTCCTAAGTACCCTTACCCCAACGGCAAGGTCGTACCCCACGATGCCCTTAAGGAGTACGTGGACTGGGTAAGAAAGAACGTAAGCATAACGAAGGAGTTCCACGTCGGTGTGGATACGGGGAACGGCGCGGCGGGTCCGGTCGTGGAGATGCTCTATCCGAAGAAGGGTATAAAGTACGAGGGCCTATATTTAGAGCCGGACGGGAGGTTCCCCAACCACATACCGGATCCGACCGTTCCGGATTACATGAAGGAGCTGTCCCGTCTGGTCGTGGACAGGGGGCTGGACATGGGCTTCGGGTTTGATGGGGACGCCGACCGCTTTGGTCTCGTTGGGCCGGACGGGGAGATGGTGTTCGCTGACAAGATACTCGCCCTCCTCGCCCGACCCGTTCTGAGGGAACTCCCCGGCGCTCCGGTTATCCTTGACGTAAAATGCTCAAAGGGTGTGGTGGAGTACCTTGAAGGACTGGGGGCGAAGGTGATCATGTGGAAGACCGGCCACTCCCTCATAAAGGCCAAGATGAAGGAGGTGAACGCCCCCATAGCTGGGGAGATGTCCGGACACATATTCTTTAAACACCGTTTCTTCGGCCACGACGACGCCATTTACGCCTCCCTTCGCTTTCTTGAGATGCTCTCACAGGAAGAGAAGTCCCTTACGGAGCTTCTTGCAGAGATACCCCAGTACGTATCCACACCGGAAATAAGGGTACCAGTCACCAACGACGAGGTCAAGTTCAGGATAGTGGCTGAACTCGTGGAGAAGTTCAAGGCCATGGGTCTGCCCGTCATAGACATTGACGGGGCGAGGATAGAGTTCCCGGACGGTTTCGCCCTCGTGAGGGCATCCAACACGCAGAGCGTACTCGTAATGAGGTTTGAGGCGAAGACGCCGGAGAGGTTGGAGGAGTTGAGGGAACTGGTATACTCCGAACTGAGGAAGTACCCGGAGGTAGATCTGGAGGGAAGCGCCCACTGAAGGCGTCCTTAGAATTGGGGACTTAAATATGGCGAGGGTTAAGAAGGCGAAGAGGGATACCCCCCTCCTTGAACAGTACAAGAGGATAAAGGCGGAACATCCGGAGGAGATCCTCCTCTTTCATCTCGGGGACTTTTACGAAACCTTCTACGAGGATGCCGAAACCGTCTCTAAGGTCCTCGGCATAGTCCTGACAAGTCGCCCGATGGGAAAGGGGATCAGGGTGCCGATGGCCGGGATACCTGTCCGTGCCGCCGAGTCCTATATAAACCGACTTCTGAAGGCGGGGTACAAGGTGGCTATATGCGATCAGACGGACGAGAAGGAGGGGCGTACCCTCCTCAAGAGGGTGGTAACGGAGGTAATAACGCCGGGAACCGTACTCTCCGAAGGGATACTTCCGGAGGACGCCAACAACTACCTTGTGGCCTACGTTTCGGCCCTCGGGGAGGCCGGCGCCGCCCTGGTGGACGTGTCCACCGGGGACGTCCTCTACATCCACGGAAAGGAGGAGGAGGTAAGAGAGGAGTTAGAGAGGTTGAACGTGGGGGAGATGATCCTCCCGAAGGGGAAGAAGCCACCCGTTAAGGTCGGTGCCGTAACCGAGAGGGACCGGGAAGTGTTCTCGTCCCAACTCGGCATGGAACTCCTCGGGGAAATCTACGGGGAAACCTACGACCTCCCGCCCCTCGTCCTCAGCGCCTTCTCCGCCCTCGTCTCCTACCTCAAAGAGAAGAGACCGACCGCCCTATCCCACCTCCAGAGACCCGTGGAGTACCTCAAGGGCAGGTACATCCCCCTTGACTTCCGTACCATGGACACCCTTGACCTCTTCGGGGAAAGGTCCCTGTACGCCCTATTAAACAGGTGTCGCACACCCATGGGTAAGAGGCTCCTCCGCTTCTCCATATCCCATCCCTTCAGAAATATCGGGGATATAACCGAACGCCAGAAAAGGGTAGGTACGTTCGTTGACGACCGCCTCCTCGCGAGGGACGTAGGCAGCCTCCTTGAGGGGGTGGGGGACATAGAGAGGGATACGGCCAGGGCCTCCTCCTTCCGCCTTTCACCCCGGAACCTCCTGAGATTCGCCTCCTCCCTTGAGTCGGCCGTGGCCGTTGCGGATAAACTGAAGGGTTTACCCCCCGCCCTCCTTGAAGAACTTAAGGGGTTAAGCCGAAAGATAAGGGACACGCTTGAGGAGGAACCACCTTCCGACCTTTCCTCCGGTGGCGTGATAAAGGACGGTGTGGACCCCAACCTTGACGAGCTGAGGAGGATACAGAGGGAGGGGGACAGGCTACTCAAGGAGCTGGAGGAGAAGGAGAGGAGGAGGACGGGTATACAGAACCTCCGGGTGGGGTACGTTTCGGCCTTCGGGTACTACTACGAGGTCCCCCGCAGTCAGAGGAGGAGGGTTCCGGAGGACTTCCTTCCGATCCAGTCCCTCAAGAACTCAGAGAGGTACAAGACGGCGGAACTTCAGGAACTGGAGATGAAGATCCTCTCCGCAAAGGAGAGGGCCGTAAGCCTTGAGCGGGAGATATACCGCGCTCTCCTCTCGGATGTGGTAAAACGCTCTTCCGAAATAAAGGAGCTGAGCCGGTTCATCGCCGAAACGGATCTCGCCCTCGCCCTTGGGGACGTGGCCTACAACTACGGCTACGTGAAACCGGAGATACACACCGGGTACGACCTTGAGATAATCAGGGGCAGGCACCCTATGGTGGAGGCCTTCATGGACGTATCCTTCGTCCCGAACGACACCCACCTATCCCGGGACAGGTTCTTCGCCCTCATAACCGGCCCCAACATGGGAGGCAAGTCAACCTATCTCAGACAGGTCGGCCTCATAGTCCTCATGGCCCACATGGGGAGCTACGTGCCTGCGGAGAAGGCGAGGATCCCCCTCACCGACCGGATATTCACCCGTATAGGGGCTTCCGACGACCTCACGCGGGGGGTCTCCACCTTCATGGCCGAGATGAACGAAGTTTCCAACATACTCAGGTACGCCACGGGGCGCAGCCTCATCCTCCTGGACGAGATAGGGAGGGGTACCAGCACCCACGACGGCCTCGCCATAGCGTGGGCCGTCTCCGAGTACATCCTCAACCGCATAAAGGCCAGAACCCTCTTCGCCACCCACTACCACGAGTTATCACGGTTAGCATCGGAGCATCCCAACGCCTTCAACCTTCAGGCGGCGGTCAGGGAGGAGGAGGAAGAGGTCGTCTTCCTCTACCGCATAGTGCCGGGAAGTGCGGACAGGAGTTACGGTATATACGTCGCCCGTCTGGCCGGTCTGCCCGAATGGGTGATAGAGAGGGCTGAGGAGCTGCAGAGGAAGTTTGAGAGGGAGTTCCTTCTGAAGACCTCCGGAGACGGAAGCGACATCGTTGACTTCATAAGGAGCATAAACGTTGACTCCCTATCCCCGAAGGACGCCTTAGACGTCCTCTACGAGCTCAAAAAGAGGGTGGGGGAATAACGGTCTTAGAATTCCGTCGTGCCACGCATAAGGGTGAACCTCAAGGGAAAGCCCTCCGACTACGGCCTGCATCCCTGGATATTCCGGGACAGGGTAAAGGGGGTGATAGGGCAGGGGTTTGAGGCGGCGGTTTACGTTAAGGGAAAGTTCTTCGGAAGTGCCTTCTACAACCCCGAAGGCAAACTGGCCCTGCGTTTCTACAGCCGGGACGAGGAGGACTTCACGGCAGGCTTAGTGTACTCCCGTATAAAGCGGGCGAGGTACGAAAGGGAAAAGATCCTCGGTTTTAAGAACGCCTACCGCCTGTTCTTCGCGGAGGCGGACAACATGCCCGGAATAATAGCCGACGTCTACGGCAGGGGGGCGGTTATCCAGATATCCTCCTACGGGGCGGACAAACTCCGCCGGGAGATAGTGGAAGGTTTCCGTATGGCGGGTTACAGGTGGCTCTACGAGAAGAGCGACTCCTACGCCCGGAGGCAGGAGGGTCTTGAGCCTTACGAAGGCTGGCACTTCTACGACGAGGAGATCTCCCACGTGTGGGTTGAGATAAACGGCCTGAAGTTCAGGGTCCCCATAGGAGGCCAGAAGACGGGAATGTACCTTGACCAGAGGTTGAACTGGGAGATAGTGGGGCGTACGATGAGGGGAAGGAGTAGGGTTCTGGACGCCTTCTCGTATACGGGTGGCTTTACCCTGCATCTGCTGAAGTACGGGGTTGAGAAGGTCGTGGCCATAGACGAGGACGGTGATGCTCTGGGAATCCTCAGGGAGAACGTGGAGGCGAACGGGTTCCATAAAAAGACCGTTGAAACCTTCACGGCCAACGTATTTGATATGCTTGACAGTTTTCTTCTGGCCCACGAGAGGTTTGACGGGATAGTACTTGACCCTCCGGCTTTCGCTAAGGGGAGGAACGTATCCGGCGCCAGAAGGGGGTACTTCACCCTATTTGACAGGGCATTAAGACTGCTTGACGAAGGGGGCCTTCTCGCCGTATTCTCCTGCTCCCGGCATATCGGGTTTGATCTCCTTGAGGGGGAGATGACGAGGGCGGCCAAGAGGCTGCTCAGGGAGGTGAAGATCCTATACAAACTCCACCAGTCCCCGGACCATCCCGTTCCGGTCTACTTCCCGGATGCGGAGTACCTGAGGGGGTTTCTGGCGATAGTTTACTAAAAAAGGGGGGCCTTAGCCCCCCCTTTAACTTCTGTTGGCTACGTTTACCTGACGGTTATGCGGTAGGTTCTATCCCCAAACCGGACGACGTAAACCCCCGGTTTAAGGCTCCTGTAGAGCCTACCCTCTACCTCTCCCCTGAAGAGAACCCTTCCGTCCACCGCATAGACTGAGGCCACGCCGGAACCCACGAGTACCACTCCACCCCTTACAACTTTTACGGCCGGGGACCCTGCCAGATCACCCTTCTCGGAAACGTCCGTGGGGTCGTCCCATCCCGCGGGTGTACGGGTAGCACCTATGTAGTGGTAGTAAACGATACTGTCGCCGTAGGTGAGGTTCACGGGAAGCCAGAAGTAGAGGAAGGCGTTGTCGGAGCCGCTACCGAGGGAGATGTTCGTTCCCGACAGCCCCCACGTCCACGGGTTGTTGTAGGCGTCCACCCAGTAGGCGTGGTACACGAAGTCCGGTATCGTGACTATGCCGCTGTCCGGTCCACCCTCGTACACGGCGAATATGTGGTAAAGGCCCGTGGGAGGATCGGTGTCGGACGTACGGAGGTAATCAAAGTTATCCGGTACGGGATTCACTTCAATTTCGTTGGTTACCATAGGGCCACACGACATGCTGAATGCCGGGTAATAATCGCACTGGTAGTGGGCGGGGTGGTCCGTCCCCCTGAGGTGGGTATCGTACTGCCACCGGATACCTATGGAGTTGGGCATGAAGGCGTTGTTCTTCACTATCGTTTTGTGCCATAGACGGGAGTCGTCGGGGTTGGACCCCGTTATCCAGAAGATCTCCCTCACCGTAAGATCATCCCCCCCACGGTTAAGGTTGTACACGAACGTAACGCTCTTTATGGGTCCACTCTCCTGACATATAACCTGCTGGGCGTAACTCAGCCCGGATACTATAGTAAACCCCGGATACGGGTAATCAACGGCCGATCCGTCTCCAAAGACGTAGTCCGTGTTGGACCCTTCAACGTGTACGGTTGTATAGCTGCTCCAGGCGCTGGGGGCGCCGTAGAGGATGGTAACGTGAGGATCCGTATGCATGGATCCCGTGCGGGCGGTGTAGGTACCGAAGTCGCTGCTCGTGTTGTCAATGTTCAGGTTCCACTCCATGTATCCGTTCGTGATCGTGTAGTCCGTACCTACGTAGGAGCATCCCGAGTACGTTACGGGGAACATCTGTACCCGTTCCGTGTGATGGGTCTCCTTCTCCGATGCTATACCGCTTAACCCTGTTTCCAGTCCCACTATAAAGATCATGACCTGCTATTATACACCAGCCGTAGTGTTTTTGCCAGATGCCTTGCTACCGTTGTGCAGGGTAGCGTACGCCGACCGATAGGACGCTGCCTCCCATGTACGCTCCGCCCACCATAACCCTCGTACCCTTAACGTCCGCCCCGAGTCCCCCGGAGACCATGGGGCCGATCTCGCGGTCGTATCCGAGGTTGAAGGCGTAAACTACCCGCCTGAATATCCCCTCGGTACGGAGGTAAGCGGTCGTCCTATTCCTGTGGCTGAGGTTGAACTGCAGACCCCTGAACCGCAGGTTAACCAACAGCTCAAGGTCGCTTCCGGGAGGGGAGGGGACGGTTATGGCCCAACCGGTAGTATCCCCGGACGAGATGGACGAATCCTGAGTTACGTTCCTGTACCTGAAGAGGGCGTACCCGGACACCTGTTTGAACGAATAGCCGACCACACCCCCGAAGAGTATCCCCCTCCGCTCGTTTCCGAGGCTGAGCCTGTTGTCCGGAAATACGTCGTTGTAGGAGTTGAGTACCGAGGCGTACACCTCCCTCACGAGGCCGGCCTCAAACCCCATGAGGAGCCTCCCGGAGTAGAAGAAACGGTTCAAAACCGCCCACTCCTGTATGGAACTTCTCCGCATACGGATGGTGTCTATTATCCTGACGTGATCCCTCAGATAAAAGGAGGAATCCCGGAAAAAGCCGGAGTACGTACCGGCGTACAGACAGAAACCCCTGAAGCACCCCACGAACAGGGGATAGCGGCTTCCGGTATAGTAGTTAACCGAGAGACGAAGGCTGTCCGAGTAATCGGGAAAGTACCCGGAGAACCCGTAATTTTCCGTTAGAAAGGACAGAACCAACGCCGTCATGCTTCCTCCCTTTTATACCTCAGGTACAGGAGTGTAAAGCCGAGAAGGGTCATGGACAGGAGGTTGATAATAAGACCGAACAGTATTGGGGCGTCCATACCGTAGGTGTCTCCCCGTGAAAGTCCCTTAACCACGGCGGGGTGGAGAGTTCTGAACAGTTTAATTGACAGGAAGACGACGGGTATGTTAACGACTATGAGGATGGACAGGAGGGCGCTCATCCTGGCCCGAAGATCCGGTTCGTCTAAAAGTCCCCGGAGGAAGAGGTACCCGAGGGCGAGGACCCAGAGGACGGTCATGCTCACCAGACGGGGATCCCACGTCCAGAAGGTCCCCCACGCCGGCCTGGCCCACAGGGAGCCGGTGATGATCGCTACCGTTAAAAATAATGTGGCCACCTCCATGGCCGCCGCCGAAACCCTGTCCCATCTGAGATCCCTTCTGACGAGGTATGCAACGGCGAATACGGCAGACACGAAGGCCATTAGAAAGCCCACCCACGCCAGGGGGACGTGGACGTAGAAGATCTTCTGGACCGTTCCAAGAACCTGACCGTTAGGGCCCGGCCACTTGACGGGCGGAACCACGAAGAGGGCGTACATCTGCGTGAGGGCCACAAGCACCGCACCAATAAGGAAAAGGATTCCTCTCCTCACGATGGAATATTCTAAGGGTGTACCTCCCTCCCTTTCTTCCGTACAATATGCCGTTGTACTCGTTACTCCTGCTAATAGACGTCGTCCTCTGGGGAGTCCTGTACTTCCTGTTTTTGCGTTCTCTCGGAGATAAGAGGACGAGACCCTTCGTCATAGCAGGTGTGATCCTCGCCCTGATAGCCACGCTTATATCCCCTATGTTCCGTCCCATGAGGGAGGTCTTCGGCCTGTCCCTGCTCGTTCCTGTGGCGTGGATGCTCCTGAGGATATTCCGTGATATGCCGGAGTACTACTGGACCTCCCCCTTCCTTGCCCTGTGGGGAATTTTCTCTATCCTATCGGGGAAACACGTACCCATCGGTGTACTCTCTTTGCTTCTGTCTCCCGTGCCGTTCCTTATAGGTTCTGGTCTCATAAAACGGCTCACAAACTTTCTGCGCACGACCGAAGAAGAGGAGATAGAGGTAAAGGTTGACGTGGAGGAGGAGGCCCCAACGGAGAAGTCTGAACCTGAAGAGGAAAGACCATCGGACGAAAGGAGGGAGGACGTACGTCCCCCCGTTATTTCTATGGAAGGGGATAAGAGGGAAATTCCGCCTCCCCCGCCTGTCTTACCTATCGGTGGGGAGACTTCCACCGGAAAGGGGGATACGGACGAGAATCTGGATGTGAAAGTGGATGAGGATAAGCCCCTTTTCACCGAAGAACAGGATAAAGGGGTGGGGGATGCCGGCGATGGAGTCGGGGACGAGGAGATAGAGCGTACGAGGAGGGCCATACTCTCAAAGCTCGCCGAATTCGGTATCAAAGGAGAGATCGTGAGGGTGTGGAAGGGTCCGGTACTCACCCTGTACGAGTTCGTACCTGCTCCCGGTGTGAAGGTCAGCTCGGTTGTGGGCAGGGAGGACGATCTCCACGTATCTCTGAAGAAGCCGGTACGGATCGTGGCCCCTCTCCCCAGCGGCAACATAGGTATAGAGGTACCCAACGACAGGCGGAAGGTTTTCACGTTTAAAGACGCAGAGCCTTACCTGAAGGAAGGGGAACTCGTGGACGTACCCATAGGGGTGGACGTCTTCGGTAAACCCTACATATTCAACCTCCACAAGGCCCCCCACGTCCTCGTCGGGGGAGCGACCGGCTCCGGTAAGAGCGTACTCCTCTCCACCATGATCCTCGGCCTTATAAAGAAGAACACCCCTGAGACCCTGCGGCTCGTCCTGATAGATCCGAAGATGGTTGAACTCTCCATGTTTGAGGGGCTTCCGCACCTGCTCATGCCCGTGGCTAAGATGGTCCCGCAGGCCGTCCACGCCCTGAAGAAGGTGGTGGATATGATGACGGAGAGGTATACACTACTGTCCTCCGTAGGGGCGAGGGATATAGAGGCGTACAACGGAAAGGCAAAGCGCCTGAAGATTGAACCCATGCCCTACGTGGTGGTCGTAATAGACGAGTTGGCCGACCTGATGATGCTGGCCTCCAAGGATACCATAGACGCAATACAGAGGATAGCCCAGCTGGCCCGTGCCGTGGGCATACACATGGTAGTGGCTACCCAGAGACCTTCGGTTGACGTCGTCAAACCGGTGATAAAGGCCAACTTCCCCACCCGTATAGCCCTTAAAGTGGCCTCCCGATTTGATTCCCGTACCATACTGGACAGGGACGGCGCCGAAAGGCTCCTTGGCAAGGGGGATATGCTCGTACTTACGGCCGACCGCCACGACCCCGTACGGGTCCACGGGTACTACACCGCCCCCGAACACATCAACCCCGTACTCGTCTCGTGGATAGCCTACCGCCTGACGAGGGAGTGGGGAACGAAGTACGTGGATACGGAGAGGTTCGTTAAGCGGGCGAAGGAGGAGGGTGTACTGACGGCCCTCTTCAGGGACGACGAGCCGGCTCACGACAGGCGCATGGAGAGACTGGCGAAGATTTACGAGGAGGTGTTCGGTGAGGGGGATGCGATGGGGAGGCTCAAGAAGACACTAAAAGGTTATTACCCCTTTACGTACGAGGAGGAGGAAGAGGGTGGAGGTCAGGTAAACCTGAGGAAACTGGATCCCCTCATCCTGAAGGCTGCGGAGGTTTTTCAGGAGGTGGGGTACGGCTCCACGAGTTTGCTCCAGCGTAGGCTAGGCGTGGGTTATCCGAGGGCGGCCAAGATAGTGGATCAATTGGAGAGACTCGGTTTCCTCTCCAGGTCCGAAGGGACTTCCCGCCCAAGGAAGTTGCTGATGTCGGTGGAGGAACTGAAGAGGATCATAAGGGGGTGAGTATAACTCTTACAACCCTATAATACTCAGTGATGGAAATAGATAATAGTATAGGAGAGCTCGTAGATTATGCACGACAAATCAGAGGTGCTAAAACCGAAGCGGAGAGAAGAGATTTATTTTCTACGCTCTTAAGGAAACTGCTTGGGAATTTTGCTCAATTCCAGAATATAAGACTTGAAAGAAGTGTTCGAAGTGAAGGATTATTTATTGGGCGTGTGGATCTATCGTTGGATGGGGTAATCGTTGAATTTAAGAAAGACATAAGTTCTAGGCCTTTAAAGGTAAAAGCTCTTCAGGAGCTGAGGAAATATTTTAATACAGATGAATACAAAAAAGCATCTTTTGGTATAATTACTGACGGTATAAAATTTGAAGTTTACAGTAGGGAAGATCTAGAAAAACCTATAGATGTTTTCTCTCTACCAGAGAGTGAGGAAAATATAAAGGAAATGAGATATATATTGTATAAAATTGATAGATACTTCTTAACTCCACAAAAAGTTCCATTAACATCAGATAGGGTAATAGATATTCTTGGGTATAATTCTCAAGTTTTTCAAACTGCAAAAAGAATGTTAAGGGAAGCATTCGATAAAATTAGGGAGAATAAGGATATTAAACTCAAATTTTTACAGTGGGAAAAATACATGAATTTCGTCTATGGTTCAGAAGTAGAAGAGGATTTGTTTTTTAGACATACATACCTAAGTATTGTTGTAAAACTACTTGCAATAAGAATACTTAACCTTATACCTGTAGATAGTATTGAAGAAATTTTAGTGGAGGAAATTCTATCAGGCAAATTCTTTGAAAGAAGAGGTATAATGAATTATATAGAGAACGATTTTTACGGCTGGATCTTCAATAAAGAGATAAGACAAGAAATACAGGATATATCTTTTACAATATTTGATGTAATCCAGAAGAAGTTTCTCTTTGAACATTTGTCCGATGAGATAGAGGAAGATCTATTGAAGGAGCTTTATCAAAACATAGTAAGTAAAGAAGAAAGGCAGCTGCTTGGAGAATACTATACACCCGACTGGCTTGTTCAGGAAATTTTGGAAGATATTATAAAAGATCCGGGAGCTAGAGTTTTAGATCCAGCTTGTGGTTCGGGATCATTTCTATTTTTCGCGATAAAAATGAAGAAGACTGTGCATTTAAAAAATACAGACGAAAAGTTGAAGTTCATTATAAACACAGTTATAGGATTTGATATAAATCCTATAGCAGTATTGATAGCTAGAACCAACTACCTTATAGCACTTGGTGATCTTCTAAAGAATAGGAGTATGACTATAACCCTTCCTGTATATACTGCCGACAGTTTGATGGCTCTTATAAAAGATGTGAAAAATAAATTTTTTGGAAGTGAGATTAGAATAACCATTGATGATAAAGAAATAATTTTACCCAAAAATAATAATATCTCACTTATAGATAAGTTTATTGATATAGTGATAGAATATGTTATTCATGGGGAAGGGCAAAATTTTTACCAATATATCTCGTCCAATTACCCCGATGTGGAAGATAACATCTTATCCCTGTGGCGAGATAAAAGATTATTAGAATATACCGTTAATGTAGTATATGAATTAATAAAAGATAAAGGGGATACTATATGGGCTTTCGTGCTTAAAAATATATACAAACCTCTTCTTTTGAGAGGGCAGTTTGATATTGTCGTAGGAAACCCCCCATGGATGGCTTACAACAAAATGCATCCAAATCTTCAAAAGTTTGTGGAAGAATATATAAAGGATTTAGATATTAAAGTAGATGGTCATAATAAGTCTCATATAGAATTGGCACTTATATTCTTAATATCATCTTTCTTAAACTACCTAAAAAATAACGGGATAATAGCCTTTGTCCTTCCTTATTCTGTTATAACTGGGGATCAAAATGAATGGTTTAGAAAAAATTACAAATATAAAGGCGAAGTTTTAGAAATAGGGAAAATTTATGATTTAAAGGATGTTTCTCCCCTTTTTAACGTACCTGCCTGTGTGGTAATAGGTAAAAGAAAAAACCAACTATCTAATTTTAAAGGAAATAAGAATATATCTGTAGAGGTATTCTCAGGAAAGCTCCCAAAATCTAATGTAGATATAGAGGTGGCAAGGAAAAAGCTTACTAGAGAGATGAAAACTTTATATCTTGTAGAAATAGGAGGAAAATACAGATGGGTTTATGATCCTTCACAGGTGGGTTCAAGTATTTATGCCCAAAAATTTAAAGAAGGAGCGACCATAGTTCCCCGGTCCTTCTGGTTTGTGAACCGGGAAAAAACCTCGCTCGGTATGTCTAAAGAGAGTATTCCTATCCGTTCTAAAAACTCTGACAGCAATAAAATAAAGGTGACAATACGGGGATCAGCTCCAGAAAAATTCTTCTTTATGACTATACTTTCTAATAGGATGTATCCTTTTGGTTATTCGGATATGGAGGATGTAGTTCTTCCATTGGAGTTTTCTGACACCTATAAACTTCTTGACTACTACGAGATAGTTAAAAGTAAAAAGTTTGAAAATGCAAGTGAGAAATTTAGATACTGGATAGAAAACACGAAGAAGGTCCCAAAAAATTTTAAAGAATGGCTAGTTAGTTGCCAAAGAGCTTGGGAAAAATATAAAGGAAACAAAGCGAAATCCTACAATATAATTGACTGGTTGAATTATAGAAATAAACTTATCTCTCAACCTGTAAGAGGTGGATATTTGGTGATTTATACTGCCAGTGGCTCTAATCCGTGCGCTTGCGTGATAGAGAATCATGAAAGGTTTGTGGTTGATTACACTACTTTTTACGCTATATTTAAATCCAAAGAAGAAGCCTTTTATATATCAGCTTTTATAAATTCGCCAATTCTCGGTAATAGAATAAAGAAGTATCAAGTTCAAGGACTCTACGGCGAGAGGCATATTACAAAGCTCATAGTTAAACAACCCATACCTAAGTATGATCCCGACAATGATCTTCACAGGGAGATTGTAAATATATCCAGAAAAGCTCATCAGAAAGCAAACAGGAAAGAAGTAAAGGACTGGTTAAAGAATTTCCACTTTAATGTGATTAGAAGGAAAGGAATGTGGCTTTTGGAGTTTGATATGTATAGGGTGGATTATATTATTGCCAAGATCCTTGGGGAAAAAGAACCTGAGTTTCCTAGACGTTTAGCTATCTTTATAGAGGTGGAAAATAAGAATGTTATCAGTCGTATTCTAGAACGTTTCATGCGGGAAAATGGAGATGAATTTAGGTTTAATTTCTATCCTCCCAAAATATTACAAATAAAATATGACCTTGAAAGTATAAAAAACTTCTCTCCTAAATACTCTGTAGAAATCACCGGTAACCTTTCCAATAAAAGGGAGATGTTATCATCAGCTTTTAAGAAGGAAGGAATAAATGTATACATAGTGGAAAAATTAGAGGATTAACACTCTGAATATACTCCTATAATCGCCCTTAAAAATTCACAAATCTTGGGATATATCCTCCCGTATAATTCAAAGTTATGTTGTTGTCGGTTGTAGCAGTAACGCTCCTCTACGAGGATTTTGAGAGTACGACCTTTCCCCCCACCGGGTGGGACACCACCTATACCAACTATTACATCAGCTGGCAGAGGAGAACGAGTGGGGTAATATTCGGCTCCGCATCGGCCGGCATAATAACCGGTAAGAGCGCCTACCGCGACACCGGTACGGCCACGATATCCACGCCGGCCGTAGGCTTCGTTTCCCTTGACAGTATAATCTTCTACTACAAGTTCCCCGGCACCCAGCCCCCGTTCCCTTCCTCCGAGGATACCGTATACCTTGACTACTCCCTTGACGGCGGTACCACCTGGATCAACCTCTGGTACCTTGACAGTGCCAGCGCAGTTGTTAACACGTCCGTTAGAGTATCCCTTCCTCTTACGTCCCTGACCGGTCCGGGTAGCATCATATTCCGATGGAAGTTCGTGGATCACGATACGCTCCTGATATCCCAGAACCGCTACTTCCTCATAGACTCCGTGACCGTCCTCGGAACTCCTCTGGGGAACTTACCACCGGTGGTTAACGTCGTTGGTCCCTCACCCCTCTTCCCGGATACGAACACGTCGGTAGAGATAACCTTTACGGCCTCAGACCCCGACGGATCCATCACAGGCGCATGGATCCTCTACTCCTTTGACGGATCAACCTTCAACCTCGTATCGGCATCCCCCCTGGCCGGAGACACCTTTGCGGCGACGGTACCGGCCCGTAGCACCTACGGGAAGGTCTACTACGTCGCCGGCGCCGTGGACAACTCCGGGGATACGGCCGTTTCGGACCTCAACTACTACATAGCCGGCTTCCTCATGGTTCACCAGATCAGGGCGCTCACCGTTGGGGATACCGTACAGACCAGAGTGAGGGTAGTGGGTGAGATAGGGAGCGCTGTTTACGTTCAGGACAGTACGGAACCTGTCGGCGGTATGAGCAGCGGCATAGTCGTGTACAGCTCCTCCCTGAGGAGCGCCGTTGATACGGGGTACGTCGTGAACGTCAGAGGAGAGCTTACGGAGTACAACAACCTTCTGGAGATCTCCCCGGCCCACGTCTTTGAGGTGGTGGACAGCGGCCCGGTCTACCCGCCTGTCTACATAAACACGGCCGACATGGGGGAGACCTACGAGGGTATGCTCGTCGCCGTAAGGGGCTTTACGTGGGTCTCCTACCCGGGAACTTTCGCCGGGAATACCAACTACGACATACAGGACGGCAGCGGCACGGGCGTTTTGAGGGTTTCCAGTGCTACGGATGTGGGTGGCAATCCCGCCCCCGACGGCGTCCTTGAGGTCTGGGGAGTCCTCGGCCAGTACAACACCACCTATCAGATTTACCCGCGGTACATAAACGACTTCTCCCCCTACGTTGAGAACGTTACCATAACGCCCAACCCACCCGTATCCGGATCTCCCGCCACTGTCACGGCCAGGGTTTACGACTTTGACGGCCTCGGTACCCTCACGCTCCACTACTCCGTGGATACCACGGCGGGCTATACCACCGTTTCCGCCGACAGCGTTGCAACCGACTCCACCGCCTACTTCACCGTACCCTCGGTACCTTCCGGTGATACCCTCTACGTAAAGGTGGAGGCCCACGATACGAGAGGTCGTATAACCTTCAGCTTCCTCTCCCGTTTCCCCATAGACGCAGGGGTGGCGACGGAGGAGAAACCGTCCGGAGGGTACTACGTGAACGTAACGCCCGTCTCCGGTGGCCTCATCGTCCGCTGGAACGTATCCGAAGGCAAACTCCTCAAGGTTTACGACGCCGGTGGCCGTCTCTACGGTGTGATTGAGATCAAGGGTAAGGGGAGCCGCAGGATCAGTCTACCCAGCGGCGTCTACTTTGTCAGGAACGGGAAGGAGATCGGAAGGTTCATAGTGAGATAGCAACCTTCCGGGGATGAGGTTAAGGGGGGCGTCAGGCCCCCCTTTTTATACGGCGTACTCCCTTCCTCTCCACACGACCTTTCCCTTCCTGTACCACCTCCAGGACGTGTAGAGCGTCCATAGAAAGAGCAGCGATCCGACGGTTGAATGGACGAGGGTGTAGAAACTGCTGTGCCTCCTGAAGCGGTAGGCGAAGTAGAGGTTGAAGAGTAGAAATGTTCCCATGGCGAGACCGTAATCCCCGTACGCCGCAAAGGCCGCCGACAGTGTCCAGCCCGTAAGGCTCTCAAACAGGTTCATGAGGCCGTACCACAGGCCTACCCGCACCCTCCCGCGCAGGAGCGGTACGAGGTTCTTCGCCCATCCCTTTACCATACCGTCAAGGGATCTGTACATGCGGGCCTTTACCCCGTACTTCTTCCCGTGGAGTAAAAGGATACGGTAGCCGGCACCTTTGACCCTTTCGGCCAGCCTGACGTCTTCAAGTATCTCCCCCAGTACGGCCTCGTGGGTGCCGACGGCCTCGTAGACCTCCCTCCTTATCGTTATGAACTGACCGTTGGCGGCGGCCAGAGGGGAGTGGGGGTCGTTCACCTTCTCAAGGGGGTAGAGATAACCGAGGAGCTTAAAGACCATCGGCTGAAGGGAGGCCTCCCACGGGGAACCGTACACCTGCTCCGGACTCACCGATAGCATATCAACGTCTTTGAACAGTCTAAGGAGTCTCTTCAGGCTGTAGGGCGATAGCCGTACGTCGGCGTCCATGAACAGGAGGATATCTCCCCTTGCCTCCCTGTACCCCCTGACGAGTGCGTAGTTCTTCCCCACGGCTCCCGGAGGTTTCTCGTCAAGGTCTATCCTCACCAGACGGGCAAAGCCGAGCCTCTCAACGGTTGAGGAGGTGGAGTCGTGGGAGGCGTCGTCCACAACGATTATCTCCCAATCCTCTCCGGTATTCTCAAGGGCCTCCTTCAGAGATAGGAGACACTCTTCGGCGTTCTCCTCCTCGTTCCGCATGGGGACGATTGCCGATATCATACCACGGACACCACCCAGTAGTCTCCCACGTTCTGCCTGTACTGTACGGCCTCCGCCACGTGATGGACCTCTATCCTGTCCGTACCCTCAAGGTCGGCTATGGTACGGGATAGCTTCAGGATACGGGTTATGCCGCGGGCGGAGATACCCATGCGGGTGGCGGCCTGTTTCAGTAGAGCCTCGGCGCTCTCGTCAAGCCGACAGAACCTCTCAATCAGGGAGGGGGTCATCTGACTGTTGGCGTATATACCGGGAAACTCCTTGAAACGATGCAACTGCCTCTCCCTCGCCTCCGCCACCCTCTCCCTTATCTTCTCCGACGGTTCGGATCTGGCCCCCCTGAACTCATCGTACTCCAGAGGCTGGACGCTCACGAAGATGTCTATGCGGTCCAGAAGTGGCCCGGATATCTTCCCCTGATACCTCTTTATAGCCGACAGGGTACAGGTGCAGGCGTGCTTCTTATCCCCGTAATGTCCGCACGGGCATGGGTTCATGGCCGCAACGAGCATGAAACGGGCCGGGAAAGTCGCCGTCCCCCTCGCCCTGCTTATCCGCACCACTCCGTCCTCTAACGGCTGTCTGAGAGCCTCAAGGGCCTGCCGGCTGAACTCTGGCAACTCGTCTAAAAACAGGACCCCGTTATGGGCGAGGGATACCTCGCCGGGCCTCGGGACGCTTCCCCCACCTATGAGGGCGACGTCCGAAACCGTATGGTGAGGGGACCTGAAGGGTCTGTTCCTTATGAGTCCTATGCCAGAGGGGAGGAGACCGGCGACGGAGTATATCTTCGTGGTCTCAACGGCCTCTTCCTCGGTCATCGGGGGCAGTATCGTGGGCATGCGGCGGGCCAGCATGGTCTTACCGGAACCGGGCGGACCCACCATGAGCATGTTGTGGGACCCTGCGGCGGCGACCTCGGCCGCCCTCTTGGCGTAGTCCATACCCTTTATATCGGCCATGTCAACGTCGTAGAGGGGTACGTCTCCCTCCGGTGAGTACACCGCCCTCTTTAAGGGGAGATTTCCCGTAACGAAGTCCACGGCCTCCTTCAGGGAGGCCACCCCGTAAACTTCCGCATCCTTTATAACCGCTCCCTCGTAGGCGTTCTCCGAAGGTACGACCAGTTTCAAACCCTCGCGGGCGGACAGTATAGCAGCAGGGAGAACCCCGGAAACCTTCCTCAGCGTACCGTCAAGAGCGAGCTCACCCAAGAACATGTACTTTAGGAGTTCCTCCGCGGGTACGTATCCGAATGCGGCCAGTACGCTCAGGGCTATGGGTAGATCCAGAAGGGCCCCCTCCTTCTTTACGTCGGCCGGGGCGAGGTTCACCCGCACCCTTCCGGGAGGGAAGGGAAAACCGGAATTTTTTATAGCCGAGTGGATCCTCTCCTTACTCTCCTTTACCTCGGCATCCGGGAGGCCAACTATTACGAACTTGGGTATCCCTTTGGCGTAATCAACCTCCACCTCAACCTTTATCCCCTCTATTCCCCAGTGAATTGCCGAATAGGTCTTTGCGTACACGGACGTATTTTAGAGATGAAAGGGTACCCCGGATGGAAAACCGCCTTATCATCCTCCCTCAATGAAGTACATGGACGAGTACCGGAATCCGGATCTTGCCCAAAAACTGGTGAAATATATTTTAAAAAGATCCACAAAACCGTGGAAAATCATGGAAATCTGCGGGGGCCAGACCCACACCCTCATACGGTACGGAATAGACGAGCTTCTCTCCGGGGCGGTGGAGCTGATACACGGCCCCGGATGCCCCGTGTGCGTGACCCCACTTGAGAAGATAGACAGGGCGATAGCCATAGCCCGTCGGGAGGGGGTTATATTCACCACCTTCGGGGATATGATGAGGGTGCCGGGAAGCAGCGGAGACCTCCTCTCTGCGAAGGCGGAGGGTGGGGACGTGCGGATGGTCTATTCCCCCCTGGACGCCGTAAGTCTGGCGGAGAAATACCCCGACAGGCAGGTCGTCTTCTTCGCCGTCGGCTTTGAGACCACGGCACCCGCCAACGCCATGGCCGTAAAGATAGCGAAGGAGAAGGGCATCAGGAACTTTTCCGTCCTCGTCTCCCACGTCCTCGTCCCCCCGGCCATAGATTTCCTTATGAGCTCTCCGGACGTGGAGATAGACGGCTTCATAGCCCCCGGCCACGTCTGTACGGTCATGGGCTATACGGAGTACGAGGACCTCGCCGAGAAGTACAACGTCCCCTTCGTGGTCGCTGGCTTTGAGCCTCTGGACCTCCTTCAGGGCATAGCAATGCTCGTGGATATGCTTGAGAGTGGGGAGGTGGATGTGAAGAACCAGTACACCCGGTCGGTCTGCCGCCTCGGAAACCCCAACGCGAGGAGGGTAGTTGAGGAGGTCTTTGAGGTGAGCGATATGGTGTGGAGGGGGATAGGCCTCATTCCAAAGAGCGGGCTTAAGCTCCGGGAGGCCTACGCCGATTACGACGCCGAGAGGCGCTTTTCCGTAGGCCGGATAAACGTTGAGGAGTCCCCGGTGTGCATAGCAGGGGAGATCCTTCAGGGGAAGAAGAAACCTATAGACTGCCCGGCCTTTGGAAAGGAGTGTACGCTGGAACACCCCCTCGGAGCGCCCATGGTCTCCTCGGAGGGGGCGTGCGCCGCCTATTACAACTTCGGCCGCATAAAAGGAGGTTAGTATGTTTGAGTGTCCCGTACCCATAGGGGAGTACGACAGGGTGACCCTCGCCCACGGTGGCGGGGGCAGGATGACCCACAGGCTGATATCCAAGATAATAGCCCCCCTCTTTGACAACGAGTACCTCCGGCAGCTCCACGACGGCGCCATACTGAAACTTGAGGGACGGGTGGCCGTCTCAACGGACAGCTTCGTCGTCTCCCCCGTCTTCTTCCCCGGCGGGAACATCGGCGACCTCGCCGTAAACGGGACGGTCAACGATCTCGCCATGTGCGGGGCCAGACCCCGCTTCATAACCCTGTCCCTGATAATTGAGGAGGGCTTCCTGTTGAAGGACCTCTGGGAGATACTGACCACGGTAAAGGTGCGGGCGGACGAGGCCGGTGTGGAGGTGGTCTCCGGAGACGTAAAGGTGGTGGAGAAGGGGAAGGGGGACGGTATATTCATCAACACGACCGGAATAGGGGAGGTCCTTGAGGGGGTTGATGTATCCCCATCCAACGTCAAGGTGGGGGATAAGGTAATCCTTAGCGGCCACATAGGGGAACACGGAATAGCGATAATGTCCGTCAGGGAGGGTCTGGAGTTTGAAACTCCCCTGAAGAGCGACACGATGAACCTATGGCCGTTGGTTGAGGCCATCCTGAAGGTGGGGGGGCCTGCCATACATATGCTACGGGACGCCACCCGCGGGGGGGTCGCCACCGTCTTAAACGAGGTGGCCAGATCCGCCGGTGTCGGTATAGTGATAGAGGAGGAGAGGATACCCGTAAGGGAGGAGGTGAGGGGGGCCTGCGAGATACTCGGCCTTGACCCCCTCTACGTGGCGAACGAGGGGAGATTTCTATCCTTCGTGTCCCCGGATGTGGCCGATGACGTCCTGAACGCCTTGAGGAGGGTACCCGGAGGTGAGGGGGCGGAGGTGATAGGGGAGGTGGTGGAAGAACACTCCGGAACGGTCGTTATGAGGACCTGGATGGGGGGGACGAGGGTGGTGGATATGCTCTCCGGGGAGCAACTGCCGAGGATCTGCTGATGCACGAGCTAACCATCCTCCAGGCCATATACCTCTCCCTTGAGAGGGTGGCCCGTCAGTACGGGGCGAGGAGGGTCGTAAGCTTCAAACTGGAGATAGGGGAGATGGCCAACGTCGTCCCCGAACTCCTTGAGGACGCCTTTAAGGTCCTGAAGGCCGCCGAACCGCTCCTGAAGGACGCAAGGATGGAGTACGAGATCGTACCCCTCACATTGATGTGCCTTGAGTGCGGATACACCGGCCCGTGGAGGGACAGGACGGTAGCCTGTCCGGAGTGCGGATCTGCCATCGTCAGGGTGATAGACGGGGAGGATATTCTCCTAAGGGACGTTGAGCTTGATGTACCGGAAGACCATGAAGAGGATAAAGGTTGACGTTAAACGGGAAGTGTTAAGGGCCAACGATATGCTGGCCGAGACGCTCCGCAGAGAATGGAAGGACAGGGGGATACTGGTCGTAAACCTCCTCTCCTCTCCCGGCTCCGGAAAGACCGCCCTGCTTGAGAGGACGGTTGAGGCCCTGAAGGATAAGTACCGCGTCCTCGTCTTGGAGGGGGACATAGACACGGAGAGGGACGCCGAGAGGATAAGGGCGAAGGGTGTTGAGGCCGTCCAGATAACCACGGGTGGGACGTGCCACCTTGAGGCCAACATGGTGATGCGGGCGTGGGAGGAGGTGTCCGGGGAGGACTGGGACTTCCTGTTCATAGAGAACGTGGGGAACCTGATATGTCCGGCCGGATTTGACCTTGGGGAGCATCTAAGGGTCGTCCTCATCTCCGTACCCGAGGGGGACGACAAGCCGGCCAAGTACCCCAAAGCCTTCATGACCTCCCGATGGCTCGTCCTTACGAAGATGGACCTCCTCCCCTACTTTGACTTTTCACCCGAAAAGGTGATAGAGGAGGCGAGGAGACTCCGTCCCGACCTGCGGGTGTTCAGAACGTCCGCAAAGACGGGCGAGGGCATAGACGAGTGGGTGGAGGCTTTAGAGGAAACCCTCCACGCCCTCAGGGAAACGGGTCTATCTGCCGGTTAACCGTACCGTTTATAACATCTCTATGGCCATGGCCACGGATCCACCTCCACCGAGGCACAGGGCCGCCAGACCCAGCTTACCTCCGGTACGTTTGAGGGCGTGGATGAGGGTTACGAGTATCCTCGCCCCCGATGCTCCTATGGGGTGGCCGAGTGCTATCGCCCCACCGTGGACGTTGAACTTGCTCCAGTCCCACGGCATCTTCTTGTAGTCGGCCAGAACCTGCGCCGCGAAGGCCTCGTTTATCTCTATCAGGTCAAACTCGTTTATATCCTTAATACCTATCTGATCCATCACCTTCTTTATGGCTATGGGTGGGGCAAAGAAGAGGTCTTTCGGATCTGTGAAGCCGCTCGCGTAGGCCAGAATGCGGGCTACAGGCTTGAAGCCGTTGGCCTTCGCCCACTCCTCCTCCGCTACGACCAGCGCTGCGGCGCCGTCGGATAGGGGAGGGGCGTTCCCGGCCGTTACCTTACCGTCCTTCTGGAAGGCGGGGGGCAGTTTGGCCAGCTTCTCAAGGGAGGTGTCCCTGCGGGGAGTCTCGTCCGTATCCACGACGAAGGAGCCTTTCTTTGTCTTAACCTCAATCGGTACTATCTCCTCCTTGAACCAGCCGTTGTCTATAGCCCTTATGGCTTTCATGTGGCTCTCGTAGGCGAGTTTATCCATCTCCTCCCTCGTCACCCCGGCCTTTTCGGCGGTGTACTCGGCGAGGTTGCCCATATGGACGTCGTTGAAGGCGTCCCACAGGCCATCTTTTATCATAAGGTCCTCCATGGGCAGGGTTCCGTACTTCACCCCCTTACGGACGAGGGCGGCGTGGGGGGCGTTGGTCATGGACTCCTGACCTCCGGCCACGGCCAGTTTAATATCTCCTGCCTTTATGGCCCTGGCCATCTGCATTACGGCCTCCAGACCGGAACCGCACACCTTGTTTATGGTCTCGGCGGGTATACCTACGGGAAGTCCGGCCTTTATTGCCGACTGGCGGGCGGGGTTCTGTCCGCTTCCCCCCTGTATCACCTGCCCCATCATGACCTCGTCTATGTCCTCCGGCTTCACCCCGGCCCTCTTTACGGCTTCCTTTATCACTATGGCACCGAGGTCCGTTGCCTTAAAACTGGCCAGGTTGCCGAGTATCTTACCGATTGGCGTCCTTACACCTGAGAGAATTACGGGCTTCTTCATAGGGGAGTAGTTTAAAGGGGTAGGGGTGGGCCGTTGGCCAGCGACGGGCTACGGTTTACCTGCTTATAGCCACGATGGATAACATGGCTACTACCCCTATTACCACTATACTCATCATTGCTATCGCACATATATGCGTCCCCTTACCGCTTCCCAATCCGAATATGCGGTGCGCAACGCCTTCAAATATTTCTACGATCCTTCCCATCACACCCCTATTCTAAGGCACGCGAATTCGCCTCAACTCACATATCCCCCTCGGGACAGGCCTGGACAAATTTTTATCGCCTAAGAGTGGTTTTGTTGTGTACGGGTCGGTTAAATTTCCGATATTTGAGCCAAGCGGTAGGAACCCGCACTCCATATATCTTATTCCAACTGTTTCCCCCACGACAGATGTTCTGCCCATATAATACCATCTATGCATAGGTTGTTCACCGTAGGTGTGGGTGTATCGCTCTTTTTCGGTGCCTGTTCCACCCTTCCGCCCAAGGCCGGCTACCCCGACATCATAGAGGTGCGCTTCAAAGCCGGTAGAGACTCCATAATAGAGACCTTTAAAACCGTACTCTACAACAACGGCTACGCCGTGGCCACCTTCTCCCCCGACGAGGGAATAATAGAGACCGACTGGAAGCACGTTAAAAAGGGAATATCCTGCTGCGTTTACGTCTGGGACGGCGTAAAGGACGCCAAAATGAAGGTGACAGCGTACGTGGGGCGTGTGGAAGGGGACACCTTGAACTACATAAAGGTTCAGGGAGTTCTAAAGGTTCTTGGCCCACGGCCGTGGGACAACGAGTACCAAACCCGACCCGTGAAGAAAGGCTCTCCCTACTATAAGGAACTGGAAAAGCTCGTGTTAGAGCTTGAAAACAAGCTCGGAGAGAAGGGTAAGTACGAAAGTTTTAAGAGGAACGTACTGTTGAAATGAAGGGGAACACCATGTACGTTCAAGCCTTAAAATACCCGTTGAAAATGAAAGGTTTAATGAAGATCTTTGTCGCGGTTGTGCTGACTATAGCGGGTGCAACACTGTACGCTCAGGATAGTGGTCCGGAGACTGGGCCCTGCTCTGACGTATGGCCTAAAACTATCCCTTCAAAGGACGCCTTGAATCTGGACGATCTCGGGAACACCTACTACGCCTTCGCTTTCCCCAGCGTCGTTGCCCTTACTCCGAACGGGGAGACGCGACCGGCCGTCTTCTACAAGACCCAGCCTTCCGACGTCGTTGAAATCTACGACCCCTTCGGCGTTCTCGTCAGGAGACTTGAGTATCCCCGCGATGAGCCTCGTAACGTGACCGATCCCCACGTCAGGGAGTGTACCTACACGTGGTACGGGTACAACTCGGCCGGAAAGCCCGTAAGCCCCGGCGTATATCTCGCAATCCTCAGGCGCCTCGCAGGGGGAACGCTCGGAGGAGCCGCGCGCCAGCAGTACATTCTTGTAAAGGTACCACCAAAGGCGAGGTAAGGGAAAATGACTATCCTGCTCTTTGCTCAGATGGGTACCGGTGGAATACCGGGCTACATCTATTCGTACGCCATAGGGGCTAGGCCCTACGGTTTCGGTAGAGCCTTCACGGGTCTGTCGGACGACGTGGAGGCCGTCTACTTTAACCCCGGAGCTCTGGCCTTCCTCCAGAGGGTGAACTTCTCCGGAGGTTACTTCCAGCTCCCCGTAACGGGGTTCCAGTACTACTACGCCGCCTTCACCTTCCCCACGTCCACCTTCGGAAGCTTCGGTGTGGCCGTAATGCAGCTCTCCTCCCCCGCCTCCGCCCGGTTCGTTGACTCCCTCGTATGTTCCAACTGGGACGGCCCCGTGTGTCTGGACTCAGTTCAGTCATACGCCATATTCCCCGGTAGCGACGATGCTCCTCCCTATAACGCCGGAATTCTGGGTTATTCCAAGTCCTTCTCAAGAGCCATATCCATCGGTGCCTCCCTTGAGTTCGTGTATCACCGTATATACCAGTCCTCACCCGCGAGTGCCGGTCTGAACATAGGTATGATGTTCAAGCCCAACCGGTACTTCTCCTTCGGTCTCGTCGGACAGCACTTCATCCCTCCCAAGTACACCTTCTACGACAGTGAGGTCTCCTACCCCCAGATCTGGAGGTTCGGTCTGGGCCTCAGACCTTTCAACTGGGTAAAGGTGGTGGTTGACGCCGCATATTCCACCTACTACAACGGATTTAAGTTCTACGGCGGCGGTGAGGCGAGGCTCCTCTCCTTCCTGTACGTCAGGGGTGGCATAAACAACGAGGAGGTGACGGGTGGGGGGAGCTTTGAGTTCACCATCAGGGATATAATCTTCCGTATAGACGGAAACTATACGTTTAACTACGCCTCCAACGGGGCGTTTGACGACTACATGCAGTTCTCCACGTCCATCAAGTTCGGCGGGTACCGGGTCTGGGTATCCTCCGACCCCAAACTCATATCCCCGGCCGAAGGTGAGAGCAACATAACCTTCCTCTACCTCCACACCTTCCCCCGTCAGGAGGTTGAGGAGTGGGAGCTCATAATCAAGAAGCAGAGCGGAGAGGTGGTGCGCACCTTCTACGGGGAGGGTGAGCCTCCCATCCGCATAGAGTGGGACGGCAGGGACGACGCCGGCCGCATAGTACCCCCCGGAAACTACTACTACTACTACAAGGTTATAGACATAAGCGGTGAGGAGTACGAGAGGGGAGGTTATCTGGTAACGGTTAAGAGAAGGGAGGTATGGTAAGATGATAACGCTCATAGTAGCAGGACTTTTCGGTGGTGGCTTTAGCTACAAGGACTTTTACAGGGCGCACAAGGATGCGGAGGAACTCTTCCGCAAGGGGGATTACCGGAAGGCGGAGAGGATCTACAAGAAGATACTGCGCCCGGCGTACAAGTACGGCTTCGGTAAAGAGGTCAGGTATCGGATAGCCGAGGCCCTCTACAATCAGGGCAAGTTTGACAAGGCCATCCGTGAGTGGGAGAAGCTTTCCAAGGAGAAAGAGGTAAAGGGTACCTACCTTGAACAGGAGATAGCCTACGAGGTGGCCCTGGCCTACGCCATAAAGGGAGACATAAACCTCGCAAAGCAGAAGCTCCTCGCCCTCCAGCAGTACCCCTACTACAAGAACTCACCGAGGACGAAGTTCCTTGACGGGGTCATATCTTACCGTGAGGGTAAGTTCCTTGAGGCGTCCGAAAAGCTCGCCGAAGCCAAGGATCACGTTGTAGAGGCCAAGTTCTACTACGCCCGCTCCCTCTCCATACTCAAGAGGCCGCTTGACGCCGTGGCCATATACAAGGAGCTCCTTGAGGAGTACACCGGGACCCCTCAGGAGGCCCTGATCTACTACGGTATGGTTGAGGCCAACTTCATGTACGGCGACTACAAGGCTACGGCAGAGCTGGCGAAGGTCTTCACGGAGCGTTTCCACGGACATAAACTCTCCGACTACGTCCAGTACTACTGGGGCATAGCCCTGTACCGTATGGCCCTGGGGGAGGGTGGAAAGGAGGATACCACTCTCCTGCCAAAGGCCCTTGAGAAGCTCACCCTCCTTACCAAGAAGAGGAACTTTGAACTGGCCGGTCTGGCCGCCTACTTCGTGGGTAACATAAAGATGGTTCTCAAGGACTACGACGACGCCCTGAGGTACTACCAGACGGCCCGCGCCCGCGCTAACGACAACGTGGTATCCTTCATATCCTTCCTGCGTATGGCCCAGGCCTACTACTACAAGGGAGACACCTCCAACGCTTACCTTCTGGCCAACCAGCTCTCCTCCTTCCCCCTCGGACAGGAGGAGCAGGGCATAAGCGAGTATCTCACCGGATCCATCCACTACCTGCTCAAGAAGTACCCCGACGCCATGGAGCAGTACCAGTTCCTGATAGAGAACTACGAGAAGTCCTTCTTCCGCAGGCCCGCCATGGCCCTTATGGTATTCGCCCTCATAAACCAGAGGGAGTTTGACGCCGCCATGGCCCGCGGTAACCTCTACAACGAGGAGGTATCCAAGGATACGACCTTCACCCTCTGGAACTCCTGGTTCGTCCACGCTCTGGCGGAGGCGCATTACTACAAGGGTGATTACGCCAATGCTGAAAAACTGTACAACATGAACCTCCGCGCCGGTCTCCACAGGGACATAATCGTACTCTCTCGTCTCGGCCTCGGATGGGTATACATACATCAGGACAGGCTGCAGGACGCCAAGGCCTACCTTGAGTCCATACAGGGGCAGTCCGCGGACACCTCCGTCGTCATAGCCACCCACCTCGGCCTCGGGGTAGTACTCTTCAACCTCGGTCAGTATCAGGACGCTTTCGCCAAGTTCTACGGGATATACGTCTTCGCACCCGAGAGGAGCGAGGTAGCCTCTCAGGCCCTCTATTACTCCGGGTACGCCGCCAAGGCCCTGCAATCCTACGGAGATGCCGTACGTAACTGGGATCTCACCATGCAGAAGTACCCGGATCAGCCCAAGGCCTGCGATGCCGCCTACCAGTCCGGACAGATATACCGCATGGCCGGTGAGTGGGACAACGCCATAGCCCGTCTGAGGTGGTTCCTTGAGCATTGTCCGGATCACGAGGGTATACCTCAGGCCCACCTCTGGATAGCAGAGAGCTACGAGGGTAAGCAGGCCTGGGACGAAGCCCGTCAGGAGTACGAAACCATACTGTCCCAGTTCCCCGACAGCGACGTCGCCGTGACGGCCAAGAAGGGTCTTGAGCGTGTGTACTTCAAGATAGTTGAGGAGAACCCTGAGCGTATAACCGAGATGACAGAGAAACTGCCCAACAGCGAAGTCGCCGCCCTCGCCCTTTACAAGTCCGCTGCGGACGCCATGCAGGCCGGAGACGAGCTGAAGGCCGCGGATATCTTCTTTGAGATGGGTAACACCTATCCCAGGAGCAGTAAGGCGGAGGAGGCCCTCTTCTACGCTGGATCGCTCTACCTCAAGAACAAGAAGGCCCGCGAGGCCATAGAGGCCTTCAAGAAGTACAGGGACTTCTTCCCCGACGGACAGCACATAGAGGACGTGATGTTCTACCTCGCCTCGGCCTACCTTGCCGTTAAGGAGTACGCTCAGGCCATAGACGCCGCCAAGGAGTTCGTTAAGAGGTTCCCCAACAGCCAGAAGGCACCGGACGCCTACCGTATAATGGGTGCCGCGTACATAGAGCTGGGGGACGTGAGGAACGCTGCCGCTTCTCTCAGACAGGCTGCCGACCTCTACGAGCAGCAGGGCAGGGCCACGGAGGCCCAGCAGATGCGCGACCTTTTGAAGAGCTTGCCACAGTAAGGAAAAAAGGAGGGAAAAGACCATGGAAATGCTTATGGCGCTACCGGCGGTTCAGGAGGGTTTCAACATCCTGAATATGTTCAGGCTTTACGCCGTGGTAGACGGCGTAGTGACCTTCATGGGGTTCTTTGACAACCTCACGATGGTCTTGCTCCTCATCACCTTCTTCGTGACGATCGTACTCTCCGCGGAGAGGATATGGTACATCTACCGCAAGTCCTCCTTCAACCACAACAAGGTCCTCGCCGACATCCAGGCCTACCTTGAGAGCGGAGAGATAGAGGGGGCCATCTCCTACCTCAACCGCGTGGATCATCCCCTGCACAACACCCTGAAGGCCGGGCTTGAGAACATCCACCTGCCTCTGGATCAGATCTACGACATGATGGACTCCGTTATGACGTTTGAGAGGTTCAAGCTCCTGAGGTTCACCACCGCCCTCGGTACCATAATCGCCGTGGCACCGCTCCTCGGACTGTTCGGTACGGTGGACGGACTGATTGACGCTTTCCACCAGATAGCCGTAAGCGGTACGGGTGGTGCTGAGGTCGTGGGTAAGGGTATATCCACGGCTCTGGTGACGACCTGGTGGGGACTCATCATAGCCATGATCTCCATAGCCGTATACAACTACGTCACCAATACCGCCGAGAGGATCATCGCCACTGTAGACGTCGCCGCCCGCCGCTTGCTGATAATGATCAACCAGCTGCAGCACGCTGAGTGATGGCAAGGAGGAAGAAGAAACCTGAGGCTAAAGGGGCCCCTACTCCCAACCTGGGGCCCTTCTCCGATATGACCACATCGCTCCTGATAATGTTCATGCTGACCATCCCCTTCATAGTGGAGTCCGGTATATTCGTCTCCAGGTCCCTCGCTGCCAAGCGTCGTAACGTGGTTATCCCCAAGAAAAAGAAGAGCGATATCAAGGTCAACCTCCACCTCTGTGCCGACGGTACGGTCTTCCTCAACGAGGAGCCGTTTGACCCCAACCGTCTCCCGGATATAATCCCCAAACTGCTGGCCAGAAGCGTCAAGAAGCAGGCCCTCCTCTCGGCCGACAACGACGTGATATACGAGTACGTGATCCAGATGATAGACCTCCTTAAGGAGAAGGGCGCGTCCGACGTGCTAATCATGAAGCGCAAGCGGAGCAAATGTAAGTAGGAGGTAGGAAGATGGCTAGGGAGAAACCGAAGCCCAAAGAGCCACCGGACGTAGGTCAGTTCCTGTTTCCTATGGCCGGAGTGATGATCCTGACCCTGGCTACAATGATTATGGACGCCCAGTCCCTCTTCTCAAACACGTCCATAAAGGTGGACATACCGAAGGCGAACGTCATAGAGGTTGAGCTGGAGCAGAGCATACCCGTAACGGTCACGAAGGAAGGGAAGTTGTACGTGCAGGACTACGAGATGCCCGATCTTCAGGCCATAACCCAGAAGGTACGGGAGTTGCAGGAGAAGTACGCGGCCGAGAACAACGACCCCGAGTTAATGGGGCAGCAGCTCACCGTTCTGCGCGCCGACAAGTCCATAGAGTGGGGGCGGGTCCTTGAGGTCCTTGACGCCGTTAAGAGGGGCAAGGCCAAGAGGGTAGCCCTCGCCGTGGTGAAACGCAAGGGTGGAGGATAATGGCCGTAATCGGCCTTATAATAGGAGGTAGATATGGCAAAGATAACGGTTAAACTGCCGGAGGATAAGGAGGATAAGCCGACGAAGAGGTTGGCGGTGTTCTTCTGGTTCGGTGTGGCGGTCCTCGCAGTTCTTGCCTACACGATGAGGGAACAAATAGCAGCGGCCCTTGAGGAGGCCCGTCTCCGCGAGATCCAGCTCCTTGAGGAGAAGCTAAAGAAGAAGAAGAGGATTCCGCCTAAACTTAAAAGGTTGTTGCAAAAGAAAAAGCAGGAGGCCAAGAAGGACGAGAAGAAACCCGGAGATAAGAAGGAACCCGGCAAGCAGACCAAGATCAGCCTGAAGGCCAAGTTGAGTAAGACCGTAAGCCCCACCATAAAACTCGGAGGCCCCAAGCTCAAGGTGGACGTTCCTCAGAACGTTAAGGTCCAGATAGCCCAGACCCAGATGCTCCCCGAGCAGGTTCAGGTCCAGAAGGTGGACCTGAGCGCCAACCTTGAGACTGCTGCCAAGATAGATCTCGCGGATATGGATCAGTCCCTATCCGCCGAAGCGGCCGACGTGGTCGTGGCCGTACCTACGAAGGGCGTGAGTACCGCGGACATACTCGCCCAGGAGGCCGTCCCCGCCGTCTCCCTCGGTGGCGGTGGATTTGAGGGATCCCTCTCCGGTGGCCTCGGTCTCGGTGGTGAAGGTGGTGGCGGCGGTATATCCCTCGGTGGTGGTGGCGGCGGTGGTCTCGCCGAAGCCGTGTCCAACGTGGACGTGGCCGTACCCAAGGCCGCCGTATCCGCCGAGCAGATAGCCGGTCCCGCCCAGCCCGTTCAGGTTAAGGGTGGAGGCGCCATCCAGATAGAGGGATGTATCCGCGGTAAAGTAGTCCGTAAGGTGAGGCCGAGGTATCCGAGGCGCGCCCGCCGCGAGGGCTGGCAGGGAACCGTGGTCGTTCAGATAGTCCTCAACTCCAACGGAACCATTAAGAGCCTCAACCTCATCAAATCCAGCGGTTACCCCGTCCTTGATAACGCCGCCCTAAACGCTGTGCGCGGGTGGGTGTTCTCCTCTAACGTACCGGACGGATGTAGCGGTAAGATAACCTTCAGGTTCATACTGCAGTAAGGAGGACAAAAATGAGGAACCTTATTCTGTTACTGCTCATGGGTGTGCCGGCCCTTGCGTACGCTCAGGAGGCTCCCGCGGAGGGCGGCGAGCAGCAGGCCGCCCCTGCGGAGGGTAGCGAGGCCCCCGCTCAGGGTGGTGGTGAAATAGCCGAAGAGGAGGAGATCGTAGCCGAGGCCGAGTACAAGATAGAGGACGCCGTAAAGCCCATAGTGGACGTACAGCTCAGACCCTTTGAGCCTCTGGACAGCTTCATCGTCAGGCGGGAGAGGGGCCTTGAGAAACGCCTTCCTCCCGGTGTGGAAAAGGAGCTGGCCGAGGTTATAAAGCTCTACAACCCCTTCCTCAAACGTCCCGTTTACCCCCGGATGATACACGACAAGATAGTTATAGAGCTCGGCAAGTTCCCCAAGCCCGATAAGTGGAAGATCATAATCTACAACTCGGCCGGTATACCCGTTAAGACGTTTGAAGGTCGTGGAGGCCTTCCCAAGCGCATAGAGTGGGACGGTTTCTCCGACAAGGGGAAGCCCGTAATTAAACCCGGTGAGAAGTTCACCTACCGGGTGATCCTGATGCGCAAGAGCGGGGCCCGTCGCCGCGAGGTCAGGGAGCTTCCCGAAATAGTCGGGTTCTTTACTATGACCAACAAGGGGGACCACATGGTCTTCCTGAACCTTGAACACATCTTCCAGCCCGGCAGGGCGGTTCTCCAGCCCGACGGCGAGGAGCGCATCGTGGAGATGCTGAACTACGTCAAGGACTACTACAAGGGCAAGGGACCCGTGGACGTCTACGTTTACTCCAAGGGGACCTTCCTCTGGGAGGACCGTTCCAAGATTATCAAGGAACTCATCCTTAAGAACGCACCCATAGACCCGGAGAAGCTCCACGTCAAGCGCGGATACTTCGGACAGGGGGCCAAGTACGAGCGTATAGAGGTCCGTTTCAGGGAGTAAATGGGGATGGACCTGCCCGATATCCCCGAGGCTTTAACTTTTGATGACGTGCTTCTTGTACCGAGGTATAGTGAGGTTTTGCCTTCGGAGGTTGGGGTCTCCACGTGGTTCAGCCGGAACGTATCCCTGAACGTTCCCATAGTCTCCGCCGCGATGGATACGGTAACGGAGTACCGCATGGCCGTCGCCCTCGCCCAGGCCGGTGGCATAGGCGTAATCCACCGTAACCTGACACCGGAGGAGCAGGCCGAACAGGTCCGCAGGGTAAAACGCTTCCGGGCCTGGATGATAAGCGATCCCTACACCATATCCCCGGACGCCCCCGTATCCGAGGCCCGCAGGATGATGGAGGAGAAGGGGATATCCGGTATACCCGTCGTGGATAACGGGGGCAGGCTCCTCGGTCTCATAACCAGAAGGGATATACGGTTCGCCGATACCGGAAGGGTATCCGATTACATGACACCTGTGGAGGCTCTCGTTACCGTGGGGCCGGGTGTGGGTCCGGAGGAGGCCCGTAGAGTCCTCAAGGAAAAGAAGGTGGAGAAACTCCCCGTAGTGGACGAGGACGGCAGGCTCGTGGGCCTCATAACGGCCAAGGACATATTCAACACCTCAGTGAACGAGAACGCTATACTGGACGCCCGCGGGAGGCTCCGGGTCGCCGCGGCCGTGGGACCGGGGGCTGACCTGCCCCACAGGGCCACCCTCCTCGCCGAGGCCGGTGTGGACGTCTTCGTGGTTGACACCGCCCACGGTCACAGTAAGAGGGTGGGAGAGGCCGTACGGTACCTGAAGGCCAACTACCCGGAGATAGACGTCGTGGCCGGGAACGTGGCGACAGCGGATGGAGCCAGATACCTCATAGACGCCGGGGCCGATGCGGTTAAGGTGGGGGTAGGGCCCGGATCAATATGTACCACCCGCGTGGTGGCGGGAGTGGGTGTTCCCCAGCTCACGGCCATAATGGAGGTGGCAGCCGTGGCCAGACCTTCCAGGGTGCCGGTTATAGCGGACGGCGGAATAAGGTACTCCGGAGACATCGTAAAGGCTCTGGCGGCCGGGGCCGACAGCGTCATGATAGGTAGCCTTCTGGCAGGCACGGACGAGAGTCCCGGAGAGGATATCTTCTACAACGGCAGGAGATACAAGACCTACAGAGGGATGGGTTCCCTCGGAGCCATGGAGTCCGGCGGTGGAAGCAGGTACGGGTACGAGAAACCCACCAAGTACGTTCCCGAAGGGGTTGAGGGGATGGTCCCTTACAAGGGGCCGGTGGCAGACGTCCTCTACCAGCTCGTTGGGGGTCTCAGGGCGGGGATGGGTTATCTCGGCGCCCACGATCTTGACGCCCTGAGGGATAGGGCGAAGTTCGTCAGGATAACGGGTGCGGGTGTGAGGGAGAGCCACCCTCACGACATCTTTATAACCAAGGAAGCACCGAACTACAGGAAGGGGGTATAGCATGAGTATAGAGTACGTTTACGGCAGACTGAGAGGCAGAAGAGCCAAACTCCTGAAACCGGAAGTTTACGAGATGCTTGTAAGGGAGGATATGGGCGCTTACGAGAACATTCTGAAGGATACCCGTTACGGTCTGTACGTTTCCCAGCTCAAGAGCGTGAAGGAGGGGGTAGACCTGTACGTCTCCGCCGTAAACCGGGCGTTCGCTGACGAACTCCGGAAGGTGAGGTCCCTGATGGACGAGGGCAGGTACAGGGAGTCTCTGGACGTTTACCTCGGCAGGTGGGACCTTCACAA
The DNA here is from genome assembly GCA_015490465.1 of Caldifarciminota bacterium. Classification (GTDB taxonomy): domain Bacteria; phylum Hydrothermota; class Hydrothermia; order LBFQ01; family LBFQ01; genus JAADCS01. The sequence continues at coordinate 5,152 of WFXS01000042.1, read as the reverse complement.
CTTCATAACGGTCGTAAGGGGTAAGTTCTACGGTGTGGACGATAAGGCCATAGAGAGGAGCCTCTTTCCCGCCGGGGCGCTTGATGAAGTGAGGCTCAAGGAACTCCTTCAGGAGGAGGACGCCGTTTCTGCGGCGGAGAGGGCAAAGATGGCCTTTAAGGGGTTGCCGTTTACCATAAGCCGTGAGGCCATAGTGGAGTTGAGAAACGGTAACCTCGCCGGATTTGAGTACAACGTTTACATGTCCTTCTTCTCCACCGTCTTCGCGAGGGACGTTCATCCTTTGGTGAGGGAGTTCTACTCCTATACGGTTGACTCAAAGAACATCGCCATGGCGTACATATCCCTATCTTCCGGGGAGCGTCCCTCCTACTGGATAGATGGGGGGTACATAAGCCCGAAGATAAAGCGCCACGTTATGGTGATGGAGGACGTGGAGGAACTGGAGAATCTGGTACGTAAGTACGTATCCTTTGACGGCCCCTTCTCGCTTGAGAAGATAGACGAGGCCTTTGAGAGGAGGTTCTTTGAGGACGTTAAGAGGGGCTTCGCGGTTGAGCCGGTGAGCTTCTTCGCCGTGATGGAGTACCTATGGCTGTTGGAGAGGGAAGCCATACGGCTCAGGACGATCGTTTACGCGAAATCCTTCGGTTTGAGTCCGGAGAGAATAAAGGAGGTAGCACATGTCTGAACTTTATATGATAGTACTTCAGGGGAAGGAGGAACTGGGGAACGACCCGGAGGCCATAAAGTTATGGGCGGAACTCTCAGGTGTTGATATAGACGCCATAGACGAGAATACTCCCTTTGATATAGACATGGCCGACCGGTTGCTCCGTACTCTCCCGGAAGTGATAGAGAAGATGAAGGAGAGGGCCATGAAGGACGTGGAGAGTCTTGAAGAGAGGTTAAAGAGGGTACTTGAGAGCAGACAGGAGAAGGAGGAGGCCGAGGATCTGTTACAGAAACTGGACAGGGAACTGGAGGAGACCCCTATAATACCCGAAGTCACCGAAAAGGAGACTCCTCAGCCCACTCAGGAGATAGAGATACCTTCCGGCCCTCTGTTCGCAGAGGAGGTTCAGAAGGAGGAGCCTCAGGAAGTGCAGGAGGTGGCCCCTGTAGAGGAGGCGCCTATCCCGGTGGAGAAAACGCCGAGAGTGGAGGAGGTTTCGGAACCGGTCGTGTCCGAAGCCGAAACGGAGGTGAAGGCGCAGTACGACATAATGGAGCAGCCCGTTGAGGTATCCATACCCGAACTCGTACGCCTTTTCCGTATAGAGGAGGGGAAGGTTTACGTCCTGAAGGGTAACTGGCCAGACGAGTACGACCCCATCCTCGGAACTCTGGCATCGGGACTGGTCAACAGATTCTCCTTCCTATTGAAGAACGGCCATACCCTGTACGGTGAACGTGTTGGCTCGCTCTACGTGATGGGCGAGTTTGAGGAGAGGAACCTCGGTATAGTCGGGCTACTCTTCAGGAAGGTACTTAAAACCCTTTCGCTCTGATTGAAGGATCGGTATGCTCTGGTTCCTCCTGTCTCAAAATGTTCCCTTTGATGTTAAGCCGGTACATTTAAAGGTCCTCAACCTCACCACCAACACCTACGTAAACGACACCCTCCTTACCGAGGTCGTAACCTTCACACCGGACGGGAACATCCGGGTGATAGATACGGTTGAGATCTACGGCATGGGCGACACCTACGTTCCACCTTCGGTCCACGTTCTGGCCTTTAACGTAATGTACAGGGGGGAGGTGTTTCCCTCAAGGGTGGTCGTGGTGGGGAAAGATACGGTCATGGACATCTTCGTTTACGACGTAACCTACGACTCATCCGTTATTAAGTTAACCTCCGAAAACATAGGTCTCCTGCGGGATCGTGGTGGGTACAGGGTAGTGGAGGTCTTCTTCGTGTTCAACAACAGCAAGTACGCCTACAGGGGCCCTTCCGTACGGATAAAGGTGCCGGAAGGGGCTACCGCCCTGTCCATGAGTACGGGGAACGACGACGTAATGAGAAAGGACGGCTGGGTGATTCTAAACCCCCTGATACTTCCGGGCGAGGGGAACTTCGCCCTCTCTTACGTGGTCGTTAAGGAGGATTTCGGTGTGGAGAGGAGTGGGGCCGACAGCTACAAACTACTGGTAGACACGCTGGTACCCGTTCAGGTGAAGTACGCCACGTACAGAGGTACGGAGGAGTTTGAGGGGGAGAAGATACGGGTGTGGGAGGGGAGCGGCAGGATAGCCTTCTACGTGGGAACGCCTCCCGTCAAAAAGGAACTGCTCTACTACGTCATGGGGGCGGTCTTTGTCTTAGTTATCGCTGGGATCGTGTTCGTCTCTTACTACGGCATAAGGGTCTTCAGACGGGGACGTCCTTCCTGATCTACTTTACGGGATTAAAATAACCACTAATGTTGCTGTTTTTACTCCTTCAGGAGCCGGATACTTTAAATCAGCAGGCACCCTCCGGTCAGGCCGTTGAGGAGGAGGAGGTCATAACCGGTGAGGCCGAGTTTGAGATAACGGACTTCAAACGCCCTCTCTACTTCTACATGCCGGATATGAGTTCCCTCGTACCCGACTGGAAGGATATAATGTCCCTGAGGTTTGAGGACTCTTTGAGGTTCTTCAACTCCTACAGGCTGCCGCCTAAACCGAAGAAGAAGGGCTGGTTCTCTAAGGGACCGGATAAGGAAACTCTTAAAAAGTGGTACCTTCAGGCTGCGAAGTACGGCGTGGGGCTGGTCAGGGTAGGCCTCTTCAGAGATGGGATTGAGGTCTTGAGCGACGTGGTGCAGTCCGATTACCTTACGGGTGGGTCGTCCTACGTTGCGAGGACGTACTATATACTGGCTTACGTTTACAGCAAGGACCCGGAGGGCGGCAGGGCCTACGGGAGCATATTCCTGTCGGACTACTACAACAGACCATGGAACGAGGGGATAGGATGGGTCATCTGGGCCTCCGGTGAGGCCAACTTCTACGGAAAACACTGGCTTCAGGCGGAATCCATCTACGTCCGCAACGTTAACGAGGGCAAAAAACCCCTCCTTGTAGCCTTATCCCGGATGGGGGCGTCGTGGTGTAACCTGCACGCCGGTAAGTACGAGAACGCCTACAACCACGCAAAACAGGCCGTTCCACACCTCACGGGCGTTATGAAGGCCCACGCCCAGCTGTCTCTGGCCATATCCGCCTTCAACATAGGAAGACTTGACGAGGCCTTAAACGTCCTTCTGAGCATAGGTAAAACGGGTCACCCTCCAACGGATGTGGAGGTCCTGTACTACATCGGGTTCGTGTACGAGGCCATGAGACAGTACGATCAGGCCATAAGTTATTACCAGAAGGTTATGGAGGATTACGCCAACCTCCCGAGGGCAGGGGATGCCGCCTACCGTACGTACACCATCTACCTCGGTACGAACAGGCAGGAGGCCGCGAAGAAGACCCTCGTGTGGTTCGTTGAGAGGTTTCCCAACCATCCGGACGCCCCGAGGGCGCTTTACACTCTGGCCGAGATCTACTACAACGAGGGGGAACACCGGGAGGCCCTCAAGTACCTGAAACAACTGTACACTAACTATCCGAACTCCGACCTCTACGAGATAGCCCGCCAGAGGGCGCAGCAGGTTTACTCCATCCTCGCAAAGCAGGACACGACCATCCTCTGGGAGTTCCTGAGGGAGTTCCCCAACAGTAACGAGGTGGCGGACGCCTTCCTCTACTGGGGAGGTAAGTTCCTTGAGGAGGGTAAGGACACGCTGGCAGCCCGCTATCTCTACCGGATGGGTGTGGAGTTTCCAAAACATCCGCAGGCTCCGGACGCCCTCCTATCCGCCGGTAAGATATACTACAACCTGAAGATGTGGAGCGATGCCGCCCAGACTTTCCGGAAGATAGTGAGCCTGTACCCGGACTATAAGGACGTCAGAGAGGCCAAGATACTTCTGGCGGTATCTTTGATCAACCTTAAGAAGGACTACGAGGCCATAAGGTTGCTTGAGGAGGAACTTCAGAAGCCCGACCTCACGGACGCCGAGAGGGCGGATATATACAAGTATCTGGGCATGGCATATAAGGCTCTCGGTAAGGCCTACAAGGCCCGGAACTACCTTGAGGAGGCGAAGGTACTTTACTTCGCCCTCGGAAAACTGGACGAGGTGGACAAGGTGGATAAGTTGATGGAGGACATACCGTATTAGGAGGGGTTAGGAAATATAATACCATTTCCACTAATTAGCGCCATCATGAGATAGTGTCTCAACGATCCAGTTATAACCTGTTAAGGAGCGAACGAAATCTTTATCGTTGTAGAAGAAGGATGCGGATCAAGTCCTCCTCAGGTTCATCAAGAAGGAAAAAGGGGATAGGGGAACGAGATGAACGGAAAAGAAGCAAGGATGGGCATACACGCATTCTATGGGGGGAAGGGGTGTAACACTTTCAATTTTCCATCCTACGATGAAATGCCTTATACACTTCGCTATCATTTCGGGGACCTATATCGGTTATTATGACGAGATTCTTTTCAACAACCACACGACATATTACCCTCCACCTATACGAGGCTTCTATACGGTAGTATTTCTCTCTACTTCCAGCCATCTTCCGAACTTTGGGATGTTGCTGAAAAGCGCTGATATCCTTAGCCTCCTCAATAATCTTTCTCGCTTTATCAAGGGCTTTGAGACCGTCTGGGGGCAGCTTCTTTTTTGCTCGTTCAACCCTATTCGTGCATTCCCAACTCATGGGACGCGGCTATCTTGCGAATCTCCTCTTCATCTTCCTCCTTTACCCTCTTCAACATCTCCACCTCGCTCCACATCATAACTGCCTTATCAAGGACCCTATCAAGGGCCTCACGCACACGATCCGGAAGTGTCTTAAATTTCTCGTGCTGTTTCGCAAGCCCTTCGGCCGCATAGAGGGCGAGGACTAAGAAAACGGCTCCTCCCGTATAGCCGATGAGATCCGTCAGATAATCGGGGTCCAGGTTCTCCGCGGCGAAGTGCAGAAGACCGTTTTCCGATACGACCTCAATTAACCTTATTACTTCCTCAACAAGAGGATCGCTGGACGTGTCTGTACGATTCTTCCCTCTCTCCGCATATTTCTGCGTCTTAGACGTGATATACGT
>WFXS01000041.1 GCA_015490465.1 Caldifarciminota bacterium | reverse complement strand
CCCTATGGCCGAGGGGGAGGTGGGGAAGGTGGGGGTCTCCGTCTCCACGATTGAGGACATAAGGGAGGTCTTTGAGGGGATAGATCAGGGGAAGGTCTCCACTTCCATGACCATAAACGCCACGGCGGCCATACTCCTGGCCTTCTACACCCTCGTGGCCGAGGAGAAGGGGGCTGACCGTAGGATACTGAGGGGGACGCTCCAGAACGATATGCTCAAGGAGTTCGCCGCCCGCGGGAACTACATCTACCCCGTAGACGAGTCCGTCAAACTCGCCGGAGACATAATTGAGTTCACGGCGAAGTACATGCCCAAGTGGAACCCCATATCTATATCCGGGTATCACTACAGGGAGGCGGGGGCTACGGCCGTTCAGGAGCTGGCTTTTACTTTTGCCGACGCCATAGCCTACGTTGAGGAGGTGAGGCGCCGTGGCCTTGACGTGGACGCCTTCGCGGCCCGCCTCTCCTTCTTCTTCTCCGCCCAGATAACCTTCTTTGAGGAGATAGCCAAGTTCAGGGCGGCCCGCCGCATCTGGTACCGCATAATGAAGGAGAGGTTCGGGGCCAGGAACCCCAAGAGCATGAGGCTCCGCTTCCACACCCAGACCGCCGGAAGCTCCCTGACGGCCCAGGAGCCGCTAAACAACGTCGTACGCACGGCCCTTGAGGCCCTCGCGGCCGTCCTTGGCGGCACCCAGAGCCTTCACACCAACTCCTACGACGAGGCCCTCTCCCTCCCCACGGAGGAGTCCGTCCTGTTGGCCCTCCGCACCCAGCAGATAATAGCGTACGAGACGGACGTACCCGACACCGTGGACCCCCTCGCCGGCTCCTACTTTATAGAGACCCTAACCAACGAGATAGAGGAGAAGGTGTGGGAGTACCTTGAGAGGATAGACGCCCTCGGAGGGGCCGTAGAGGCCGTAAAGAGGAGGTACTTCCAGCAGGAGATAGAGGAGTCCGCCTACCGGTACCAGAAGGAGGTGGAGGCCGGGGAGAGGATAATCGTGGGCGTGAACGCCTTCAAAAGTGAGAAGGGAGGGAGCTCCGAGATAGAGATATTCCGCCTGCCGGAGGAGGAGATAAGGCGGCAGGTTGAGAGGGTAAAGGAGTACAAGAGGAGAAGGGGGAAGGAACACGTTAAGGCCCTGAAGGAACTCCAGCAGGCCGCGAGGAACATGGACGAGAACCTCGTCCCCTACATATTTGAATGCGTCAAGGCCAGGGCCACGCTCGGCGAGATATCCGATGCCCTGAGGGAAGTATGGGGAACGTACGACGCCTCCTGACGTTTCTGGCCCTCCTCGTCTTCTTCTGGCCCATAGGGAATCCCGACGATCCCCTATCTCCCGGACTCTACGGCTCAGTGAACTACCTGTTTATAGTGGTCGTCGCGTGGTTCGGAACCCTCGTGGGTCTGGTGTCCAGAGGGTGGGAGAAGGGGGACGACCTGATGGATGCACTGGTACTCTCCATACTGATCCTCGGTGTATTTGAGGTTCTGTACTCCCTATCCCTTGGGGGGAAGATCCTGTTCATGCATCCCATACCCTTCCTTTACACCGTCTATTTCCTCGGCCGCCTCGTAGATCCGGAGAAGTTTGAGAGGTACCTACCCTACGTCTTCGTCCTCGGTATGCTCTTCGTCTTCCTTACCACCGCCTATCAGGTCCTTCTCCTGTCCTCTTTCAAATTCCGGTTCGGGACCCGCACGGCCTTCTTCGCCCCCGTGGGTGTAGCCTTCAGTATATACATGCTAAACAGGACGGACAGCCTGAGGGAGAAGGCGATGTACCTGACGACCATGATCCTGTCGGTCGTGGTTATGATCCTCTTCGGAAACAGAACGGCCTACCTGAGCCTGTTCGTTCTCCTCGGACTTACCCTCATCATCAGCAGGATGGTTCGGAACCTGAGGTCCATGCTCGTGACCATGGGGAGCGTGGCGGCTGTCGGGACTCTGAGCGTCGCCCTGCTCGGTATAGTATACATGGGGCCGATTTTCGTAATCTACGTTGTACAGCGTTTCTTTTCTATATTTACGAAACTGGGTAAAGGGCAGGACCCTTCGGTCATGATAAGGAAGTACGATATAGCCAACGCTCTTGACAGGTGGTCTTGGCAGCCTTTCTTCGGGAAATCGTTGTCCGATTACATGCTCCGCGGAATAGAGGGAAGTACCTTACTCTTCGTGGACAACGCCTTCGTGACCCTCCTCTGGAAGTACGGAGCCATAGGACTCATGCTCTTCCTGACCTTCCTCGGCTATTCGGCGTACCTGATATGGAACCTCCTGAGGGTAGAGAAGACGCCCTTTACCCTCCTGACAGCTTTCATCTTCGTAAATCTGTTGGTGATATCAATATCAACGTCCGTTTTTACGACGTACGTACACGTGGCATCCCTGTCCCTACTCTTAGGGGTCGCCTCCCGTAAACGGGGATACCTTTCTGCCTTATAATAGCCGCTAAAGGGAAGATGTTTTTGATCGTATCCTTCACTTTCATAAGCGTGGACGAAGCCTACAGGCGGATGGACGAGTTTACCATCGTGGATGTGCGCAGCTCCTACGAGTACCGCATAGAGCATATAAAGGGTGCCATATCCGCGCCTCTACGCTTCCTGCCGGAGCATATAAAGAGAGGTATAATACCAAAGGATAAACCTCTCCTCTTTTATTGCGGATGTCCCCACCACCTCTCCACGCTCGGGGCCCGTACGGCCGAAGGTATGGGCTTTGGAGACGTTTACGTCCTTGACGAGGGGTTCTTCGTCTGGAGGGATAGAGGGTATCCTACCGAAGGGGAGAAGAAGGGAAAGAAACCCAACTACTTCTACGTCAAGGGAACGGTTAAGGTTGACGGTGTGCCGTTTAAGTACGGTCGTATATTCTTCGTTGACAAGAGGAACGGTCAGGTGGAGGCCGAGATGACGGACGGTAAGGGGTACTACGAAGGCAGGCTCCCGTTCTACGATATAAAGCCGGGAGACACGGTACTAATTTATGTCGGATCCTTTGACAACTCTATAATCTTTACCCTCCCCTCCAGGAAAGGTAAGAGGTGGGGAGCCATAATAGACGTTGAAGGAAACTCAGTAAAGGTTAAACCCCTGTAGAGTGGAATCTGCGGGGATTTGAAAAAGAAGGAGGAGTGTATGGCTGTGTCCCTGGAGGAACTTCAGTCTAAGAAGATGTCAGAGCTTTATGAGATGGCGAGGGAACTCGGCATAGAGAACTATGCCGAACTGGAGAAGGAGGAGCTCATAAAGCGAATTCTGGATGCGGAAAGCAGGAAGGAGGGCCTGATCTGGAAGGAAGGGGTCCTTGAGATACATTCGGAGGGTTTTGGCTTCCTGCGTAATCCCCGTTACAACCTCATGCCCAGTCCGGAGGACGCCTACGTCGCCTCTTCCGTTATAAAGAAACTGGGTCTGAGGCCGGGAGATTACGTGGAGGGGTTTGCCAGGAGGAGGACCGACGACCGCGTAAAGAACGACCCGATGGTCAAGATAGTGAAGGTCTCCGGTTATCCGGTTGAGGAGAGCCGCTCAAGACCCGTCTTTGAGAAGCTTACGCCCTACTACCCTACGGAGAGGCTCCGCCTTGAGAATCCTGAAGACGATGACGTCTCCATGCGGGTGGTGGACCTCTTCGTACCCGTTGGGAAAGGACAGAGGGGCCTCATAGTGGCACCTCCGCGGTCCGGAAAGACCGTCCTGCTCCAGAAGATAGCCAAATCTATCGTCAGGAACCACCCGGAGGTACACCTGATCATACTCCTTATAGACGAGCGACCGGAGGAGGTAACGGACTTTCAGAGGGTGGTACCGGAGGCAGAGATATTCTATTCCACCTTTGACCAGACCCCGGAGAGGCACACCCACATGGCCGAACTCGTCCTTGAGAGGGCGAAGCGGCTGGTTGAGGCCAAAAAGGACGTCGTGATACTCCTTGACTCCCTCACCCGTTTAACCCGCGCCTACAACCTCCTTACACCCTCCACGGGTAAGACCCTCTCCGGAGGCATAGAGTCCTCCGCTTTCGTCAAGCCCAAGAAGTTCTTCGGTGCTGCCCGGAACATAGAGGAGGGTGGAAGCCTTACCATACTGGCTACGGCCCTGATAGAGACCGGCTCCCGAATGGACGAGGTTATATTTGAGGAGTTCAAGGGTACGGGAAACATGGAGCTCGTCCTGAGCCGCCAACTGGCCGAGAGGAGGATATTCCCCGCTATAGACCTGCACAGGTCCGGCACCCGTAAGGAGGAACTCATTCTTACACCCGAGGAGCTGGAGAAGGTATGGATGATCCGCAAGGTCATCTCTAACCTTTCATCTGTAGAGGCCATGGAACTTATAAAACGTAGAATGGAGAAGTACCCAACCAACGCCGAGTTCCTGCAATCTCTGACGTACGAACCCCTTGAGCCACCCACAAAGGAGAGCGTATACGGATGAGAAGAGTTGAGGCTCTGGTCTTTGATCTGGACAACACGTTGGTTGACTTCATGCGGATGAAGAGGGAGGCCGTACGGGCGGCCTCCGAGGCTATGGTGGGGGCGGGCCTGAAGATGAAGCCGGAGGAGGTGTACGAGGAGATCTTCCGGATATACGATAAGGAGGGGATAGAGGACCAGAAGGTGTTCAACAAGCTCCTTGAGAAGATCCTCGGACGGATAGACTGGCACATCCTCGCCGCCGGTATAGTGGCCTACCGCAAGGCCAAGGAGGCCAACCTCCGCCCCTATCCCAACGTGCGCAAGCTCTTAGTGGAACTGCTGAAGCGCGGGTACAGGCTCGCCGTCGTCTCGGATGCCCCTCGCCTTCAGGCCTGGACGAGGCTCGTTGAGTCCTCCCTTGACCCCTTCTTTGACGTCGTGGTCACCTACGAGGACACCTACGAGAGGAAACCTGCCGCCGCCCCCTTCAAGAAGGCCCTTTCCCTCCTCGGGGTTGAACCGGAGAGGGCGGTCATGGTAGGAGACTGGGCGGAGAGGGACGTGGTCGGTGCCAAGACTATCGGCATGATTACGGTGTTTGCGAGGTACGGGGATTCCTTCGGCACCGTGAATTCGGGGGCAGATTACGAGGTGGACGACCCCCTTGAGATCCTGAGGGTAGTTGAGGAACTGAACGGCTCCTGATTTACACGTTCTCAAACAGCTCGCCTACGGCTCTGCGCAGGGCTGTGGCAAAGTCCTCATCCGAGAACACCAGGGCGTACCTTCCACCCGCCTGTACGACCGCCCTCCTGACACCCGTCACCCACGCCCTTATCCTTTGCCTTTGAACATCGTTAGAATTCGGCGGTACGCTCAACCTTCTGCCGGTCTCCATATCAAGCAATATCTTCCCATCGTCCCGGAAGTTCCACTCACCGGGAGCGACGGTGTGTACTGCCACGACCTCGTGATGGCGGGAGAGGAGGTTTATACCGACGGTCAGGTCCTCCAGAGGGAAGGCGAAGTCTGAAACTATCGCCACGAGGACCCTCTTACGGGACAGAGCAAGGACCTTTAGAACGCTCTCCCTGAAGGGAGAGAGAGGCTCTTTGTCCTTAAGGGTCTCCGCGTAGATCCTGAGGACGTGTGAGTACCCTCTACCCGTGGGTACGTACCTGCCCGAAAGGGAAAGGAAGGTCATGGCGTTGTTCCCCCTGTAGGCCATGTAGGCGAAGGCCCCGGTGAAAAGCGAGGCCATGCGATCCTTACCCTGATAGGCCATAGACAGGCTGTCGTCGTGGAGGAGGATCAGGGGTATCTCCGACTCGTGGAAGAACACCTTCACGAAAAGACGCCTCTTGCGGGCGTATACCTTCCAGTCTATCCTCCGCACGTCGTCCCCGGGGTTGTAGAGCCGGTGTTCGGCGAACTCCGGAGACCCACCGAAGGACCTGCTCCTGAACTTACCCACCAGAACGCCATCAACTACACCCCTTACCTTTAGCTCAAACTCGTTAACGATCTCCGGTGGTATCCTCATTTGAAGGTTAACTTGATCTCTCCCCACGTGGTTGACGTATCCGCCCTATCCTTCCACGTAACGATAACCCACCTGCCGTCCACCTGTTTCCTCAGGTATATCTCGGCTTCCCCCTGAGCGGATACGTTTCCGAGGTTCCGGAGTACGTAGGACATCGTGTATCCCACGCGGAGGTAGGAGCTGTCCGACGTCTCGTACCTGTTCAGGATCTCAAAGGATACCTCAGCCGGACGTGAAGTCCCGTAATCCAGATTCATGAGCAGGTTGGAAACGACGTTCTCCTCGGTTGACTTGCCCCACGGCTGGTTGGACGGATAGGGTAAACCCTCATCGGGGTAGAAGGTGAAGTCGTGGGCGAGACAGTTGGAGTAGATGAGGGAGTTGTAATAGGTGTCAAGAGCGTTTTCCATATTCTCCAGAACCTTATCAGGTGTATCGGGAAATACCTCCTGCTGCCCCGTTTCCGGTGGTTCAGGTTCTATCAACTCAAAGTACTTACACGCCGGGAGGAGCAGGGGCAGAAGCGTTAAAAGGTATTTACTTCTTCGCAACGAGCTTCTTCAAAGCCTGACTGGGCTTAAAGACGGGGACGTAGGTGGCGGGTATGGTGATAGGCTCACCCGTGCGAGGGTTCCTGCTCTTGCGGGCCGCCCTGTAGCGGACCTGGAAGGATCCGAAACCGACGAGACGTACACCCTTCCCCTTGGAAAGGGCGTCCTTAACGGCGTCTATAAAGGCGTTCACAGCCTTGTACGCATCGGCCTTTTTGAGGCCGGCCTTCTGTGCCACGTATGCTACCAGCTCTTCCTTCGTCATGTAATTCTTCTTTGCCATACTTTACCTCCTGTTTGTTTTTCGCCTCTGATGACCTTTTTAGGGCCCCTGCCCCTCCCATCTTCAAGCATGAGGGGAATATTCTACAGGTGAAACGGTGTAATGTCAAGTCTCACGCCGCAACAGGTTAAATCGGTGCTTTAAGTTGATTTATTATGTATCATGACAAATTTATCGGTATTACAATTCAGCCCCATCCTGATGGGTTTCAACAGCAAAGAGTAAATTTTCCTGTGTCTTTGGGGAAAAATCGGCGTTATCGGAGCATCGGTATCTTTATCCCCATCCTCCTGGCGAACTCTATGGCCTTCTCATAACCGGCGTCGGCGTGTCTGGCCACCCCTGTGCCGGGGTCGTTGGTGAGGACGAGTTTGAGGCGGATGTCCATGTCCTCGGAGCCGTCGGCCACTACCACCTGTCCGGCGTGCAGGGCGTAGCCTATCCCCACCCCTCCACCGTGGTGGAAGGATACCCACGAGGCCCCGCTTACGGCGTTCAGGGCGAAGTTGAGGAGCGGCCAGTCGGCTATGGCGTCCGAGCCGTCCTTCATGGCCTCCGTCTCCCTGTTGGGTGAGGCGACCGAGCCGGCGTCAAGGTGGTCCCTCCCTATCACAATAGGGGCTTTAACCTTCCCCTCCCTTACGAGGCGGTTGAAGAGGAGGCCGGCCTTGTCCCTCTCACCGTACCCAAGCCAGCATATGCGGGCGGGTAGTCCCTGGAACTGCACCCTCTCTCTGGCCTTGTCCAACCACCTGTGGAGGTAGTCCTTGTCAGGGAAGAGTTTCTTCAGCTCCGCGTCTATGAGGTAGATGTCCTCGGGATCTCCGGAGAGGGCCACCCAGCGGAAGGGACCCTGCCCGACGCTGAAGAGGTCCCGGATGTACGCCGGTACGAAGCCGGGGTACTTCCACGTTCCGTCGGGGTTCTTGACCTCCTCCTCCTTGAGGTCGCTTATCCCCTTCAGGCCCCCTTCAAGGGCGTTACCGCGGAGGTTGTTCCCGTAGTCAAAGGTCTCCGCCCCCATCTCCTGAAGTTTGATCATCAGGCGCACATGCCTGGCCATCGTGCGGTAGGACCGGCGGAGGTACTCGTCGGGGTCCTTCTTCCGGAGTTCTACGGCCTCTTCGTAGGTCAGGCCCTCCGGTACGTAGCCGTTGAGGGGGTCGTGGGCGCTGGTCTGGTCCGTCAGGAGGTCCGGCACTATCCCCCTCTGGACCAGTCTCTCAAGGAGGGTGACGACGTTCCCGATCCAGACGATGGACCTTGCTATGCCCTTTTCCTTATACTCAAGGGCGCGGTTTATGGCCGTATCTAAGTCGTACTCTATCTCGTCAAGGTAGCGGGTACGGAGCCGCTTCTTCGCCCTCTCCTCGTTCACCTCGGCGGCGAGGTAGGTTGCGTTGTTCATGGTAGCGGCGAGGGGCTGGGCGCCACTCATTCCACCACACCCACCGGAGACTATGAGCTTCCCGCGGAGGTTGTCCGTACCGAACCGCTTCCGGCCGGCGGCGGCGAAGGTCTCGTAGGTCCCCTGAAGTATCCCCTGGGTGCCGATGTATATCCACGAGCCGGCCGTCATCTGCCCGTACATTATCAGGCCTAACCTCTCAAGGTGGTGGAAGTACTCCCACGTGGCCCACTTGGGGACGAGGTTGGAGTTGGCTATTATCACGCGGGGCGCCCAGCGGTGGGTCTTGAAGACCCCAACGGGTTTGCCGCTCTGCACTAAGAGGGTCTCGTCCGGCTCTATGGTCTTGAGGGTCTCAACTATGGCCCAGAAAGCCTCCCAGTTGCGGGCGGCCTTACCCGTCCCACCGTAGACGATGAGTTCCTCCGGTTTCTCGGCCACCTCCGGGTCCACGTTGTTCATCAGCATCCGCATGGCCGCCTCGGCGTGCCAGTCTTTAGCGGTGAGTTTGTTCCCCCTTGGCGCCCTTACGGGTCTGTACTCGTACCTGCCCATAGAGGTTATGTTAAAGGCGAGAGGGGTTTTAGATGACCACAGTACGTGGAACCGGGATCACGCGTTATCTCACCACTACCTTGCTTACCCCCTTCCGGGACCGTATAAAGTAGATTCCCGGCTTCAGGCGAATGGCATCTCCCCCCTTCAGGTAGATCACAAGGCGACCGTCAGATGAGTACACACTAACGTCCTCTTCTGTCCTCAGGACCCCTTCCTTTCGCAGGATGAACGGGGAGTTTTCTCCCGGCCTTTCGGCCACGGCCGTCGTGGTGTACTCCCAGACCTGATAGTTGATATACCGACCGATGAGGTAAGGTGGTACGGGCATGGTATCACCCGTTGACGTGTCTATCATCGTATAGGTCATGTACGTAAGTATAGAGTCTATGCTCAGGAAGACCATACCTATCCCCCTGACGTAACGAAATCTCAGGTAGTAATAACTTGTAAACCGGTTGCAGCAGTAAAAGGTATCGCCCGAATATCCGCTTGCCGTGTAAAGCCTTACCGCTACCATGGGGTAAACGTATACCTCAACCGTGTCCCCGTTCAGGTACGTGGTGGTGGCGTACGAGGTATCGTAGTAAATGCTGTCCGGTATGCCGTCCAGATCCTCGTCCGGGATGGGGAACCGTTCACCGGGGAAGGCGTGGCAGGTATCCAGAGCGGGCCACGTATCGCCCACGGTCAGAGGGAACTTCAGGATCCGCAGGTAGGCACCCCCAAGGTCGGGCCACTCGGAGGATCCTCCAAAATCAACGAGGTAGGTGCCATCGTAGTAGGCGTGGGCAAGGTAGGGAATTGAAGGATAGGTAAGGTTGTACGTTGCAAAGTACGCCCTATCAACGGGTGTGTAGAAGGTGCAACGGGTACCCGATCCGTCCCACGGTGACACTGTCATAACGGTCTCCTGAGCGTACACGTTATCACTTCCTGTCCACAGCACCGAGTAGTATTTAACGGCCCCGGCCGTATACCCCCACATGCTGAGATCGCCCAGAACCAATATCATCATATTTTACCTCCTTAAGGTTGTGTCCTCAGGCGGCATGGTCCACCCCAACCTTGGCACCACGCTGAAGGAAACCCTCAACCTCGCCCATCCGCTATCCCCTCCGGGTACCAACTCCACAGCCCCGTAGTGGTAGTACTTGCCGATATGGAACCTGACGATCCTCCTGTGGGTGAGGCGGAAGCTGTCCTGCTCAACGAAGGGGAAGGTGCTGTCTATCAGATAGGCCGTAGTTTCGGGGGAGACGAAAACAGCGTTGTACCCCACCGGTCTTACCCATACGTAGGGGGAGTCGGAGCGCACCGTAAAACGAAATTCGGCGGAGTAAGTCTTGTCATAATAGCATGATACCTCTTCAGCATCAAAGTATCCAAAAGCACCCTTTAACTTAATAGTGTCGTTTGTTACATTCTTCACGTATATATCCTTATACTTAACAACGTCGTTTATTTCCGGAAATTGTGCGTCGAGGAAGTGGCATATACCACCTTTACCGTCTATAGCTACTTCGGCACTGTCAACGAATACGACCGTAGTGTCAACGATGGCCACACTAAGTCCGGAACTATCTACGGAGCATTCAATCCTTGCGGTGTCCGGCTCGTTATCGTAGGTGATATTACAACCTCCGGGAGGGCCATCATAAGCCGCACGCACTATTACCCTCAGGTTCGTCATCTCCGATGTAAAGGATGGGTAATATACGTAAGTTTTGCCACTCACTCCGCAGTCGGTTGCCTGAAAGAACAGGACAGAGACTACAACGAGTAGGCCTGTCAGTATCTTCCTCATCATCTTACGATCTCCTTCCTTATCTTCCCATCTATACGGAACATGTAGACACCGGATTTTAGATGGATCTCCTTATGGCCGTTAACCGTGAACCT
>WFXS01000040.1 GCA_015490465.1 Caldifarciminota bacterium | reverse complement strand
GCCTTATACATCCGGGGGCCGTCATAGGGGCGGAGGGGTTCGGGTTCGTACCTACCGAAACGGGATGGCTCCGGATACCCCAGATAGGCCGGGTAAGGATAGGGGACGACGTACGGATAGGGGCGAACACTACCGTTGATAGGGCCACGTTCTCCGTAACTTCGGTGGGTAAGGGTAGTAAGATAGACAACCTCGTCCAGATAGCCCATAACGTTAAGATAGGGAACTACACCGTAATAGCCGCCCAAAGTGGAATAGCCGGGGGAACGGAGATAGGTTCGCGTGTGATATTCGGGGGGCAGGTGGGGGTGGCGGACCACGTAAAGGTCGGCGATGGCGTGATAGCCGCCGCCGGTTCCGGTATAAGTTCCAACGTGCCACCGGGCAAGGTGATAGCCGGCAAGATACCGGCGAGGGACAGGAGCCGTTTTAACCGGAGTGCCGTCCTGTTTTACAAACTTCCGGAGATATACTCCCGTCTGCTTGAACTGGCGAGGAAACTAGAGGAAAGGTGATGGGCTACTTTCACCCCTACAATTCGTACCATGGGAAAAGCGCTTCTTGGACGTAAGGGTAATATAATCATAGGCACACTTGAAAGCAAGGACATAGTAACGGAGGCCAGAAGGATACACAACACCTCTCCGACCGCCACCGCCCTTCTTGGGCGCCTTTTAACCGGTGCGGCCCTATACAGTCTGACGTACAGGGGTACGAGACCGAAGCTCATAACCTTTGAGCTCCTATCCGATGGCCCCGTAAAGCACGCCGTGGCGCAGGTGAAAGGAAATCGCCTGAGGGGATACGTTAAGAACCCCGAAGCGGACGCTGACCCCAGGGGAGGGAAGTTAGATGTCGCGTCCATAGTGGGAAAGGGCATCTTGAGGGTCATAAGGGATAACTACGTAAGCGAGGTTCCTCTGGTGAGTGGGGAAGTGGGGGAGGACATAGCCTACTTCTTCTATCAGTCGGAGCAGCGGCGTACGGCCGTGGGCGTGGGCGTGCTGGTGGGGGAGTACGGGGAGGTCGTATCCGCTGGAGGCTTTATCCTTGAGGTCCTTCCCGACGCAACGGAGAAGGAGATAACGGAGGTTGAGGAGAAGCTCAAGGGATTCTCGGTAAGCAGGTTCCTTCAGGATAAAGGGGTGGAGGATCTTTTCCGGTACTTTGGGGGAGAAGATGCGGAGGTGGCGGAGGAAACGGATTACAGGTACGACTGCTGGTGTACCTACGAGGAGGTGGAGAAACTGGTTCTCATGATGAGGGAGGAAATAAAGGAAGATAAGGTGGTGGCCCGGTGTACGTTCTGCAAGAAGGAATACATAATAGATCTGGGGAAGAAGTAGTATTCCATCGCCCCGACGGGAACGGAGTCGTTGGCGCTCCTAATCCCTACCTCACCATCACCCTGACCACTCCCCTTCGGAACCGTACGAAGTAGACGCCCGGTTTTAACCTTGTACTCCGTCCCTTACTCAGGTGGGCTATAAGACGCCCATCTGTCGAGTATACGCTAACCTCCTCCTCCGCCTTCAGCACGCTTCCCCTGAGGACGAATTTACCCTTGCGTTCCGGCCTTTCGGCCACGGCCGTCGTGGTGTACTCCCAGACCTGATAGTTGATATACCGACCGACGAGGTAAGGTGGTACGGGCAGGGTATCACCCGTTGACGTGTCTATCATAGTAAAAGTCTGATACATGAGCATAGAGTCTATGCTCAGGAACACCATACCTATCCCCCTAACGTAACGAAATCTCAGGTAGTAGTAACTCGTCAACCGGTTGCAGCAGTAAAAGGTATCGCCCGAATATCCGCTTGCCGTGTAAAACCTTCCCACCACCATGGGGTAAACGTATACCTCAACCGTGTCCCCGTTCAGGTACGTGGTGGTGGCGTACGAGGTGTCGTAGTAAAGGCTATCGGGGATTCCATCAACGTCCTCGTCCATTATAGGGAACCGTTCACCGGGGAAGGCGTGGCAGGTATCCAGAGCGGGCCACGTATCGCCCACGGTCAGAGGGAACTTCAGGATCCGCAGGTATGCCCCTTCAAGTACGGGCCAGTCGGAGGCTCCACCGAAATCCACGAGATAGGTGCCATCGTAGTAGGCGTAGGCGGCGTTGGGAAGATAAGGATAGGTAAGGTTGTACGTTGCAAAGTACGCCCTATCAACGGGTGTGTAGAAGGTGCAACGGCTACCCGATCCGTCCCACGGTGATACGGTCATAACGGTCTCTTTGGCGTACATGGTTTCACCCGTGAACGACAACACGGAGTAGTATTTAACGGCCCCGGCCGTATACCCCCACATGCTGAGATCGCCCAGAACCAATATCATCATATTTTACCTCCTTAAGGTTGTGTCCTCAGGCGGCATGGTCCATCCCAATCTCGGCACCACGCTGAAGGAAACTCTCAACCTCGCCCATCCGCTATCTCCTCCGGGTACCAACTCCACAGCCCCGTGGTGGTAGTACTTACCGATATGGAACCTGACTATCCTCCTGTGGGTGAGGCGGAAACTGTCCTGCTCAACGAAGGGAAAGGTGTCGTCTATCAGATAGGCCGTAGTTTCGGGGGAGATGAAAACAGCGTTGTACCCCACCGGTCTTATCCATACGTAGGGGGAGTCGGAGCGCACCGTAAAACGGAATTCGGCGGAGTAAATCTTGTCATAATCGCACGATACCTCTTCAGCGTCAAAGTATCCGAAAGTACCCCTCAACTTGATAGTGTCGTTTGTTGCATTCCTCACGTATATATCCTCATACTTAACAACGTCGTTGATTTCGGGAAAGTGTGCGTCAAGGAAGTGGCATATTCCATCTTTACCGTCCAGAGCAATCTCGGCACTATCAACGAACACGACTGTGGTTTCAATAACCGTAACGGTGGATCCTGAACTGTCTATAGAACAAGCCACCTTTGCGGTATCCGGCTTTTTATCGTAGTTAAAATAGCACTCATCGGGACGGGTGGCAGCGCGTATTACTACGTAAAGCTTTCTCCCTTGCGATGTAAACGATGGGTGGTATATGTAGAACTCCCCCACATCGGGACCGCAGTCGGTCATATTAAAGAACGCGAGAGAGGATACAACGACTATGCCAACGAACAGTTTCCTTATCATCGTACGACCTCCCTTTTGAAAAAACCGCCATCTTCAGGCGGCATGGTCCACCCCAACCCTGGCACCACGCTGAAGGAAACCCTCAACCTCGCCCATCCGCTATCTCCTCCGGGTACCAGCTCCACAGCCCCGTGGTGGTAGTACTTACCGATATGGAACCTGACTATCCTCCTGTGGGTGAGGCGGAAACTGTCCTGCTCAACGAAGGGAAAGGTGTCGTCTATCAGATAGGCCGTAGTTTCGGGGGAGACGAAAACAGCGTTGTACCCCACCGGTCTTATCCATACGTAGGGGGAGTCGGAGCGTACGTAAAGGTTCAGGGCCACCTGATAGATTTCTGAATCGTACTCTTCGCAGGAGTTACCTTTAAAGTACTTAAAGTACCCGTAAACGAACGGGGGTCTAAAGGTGTCGTTCGTTGAGTGATGCACGTATATGTCCCAATAACTGAGTACGTCGCCTGTACCGATTGAGGACTCAATATAACTACATAGAGCCTTTTCCCCGTCTATAATGACGACGGTACTATCGGTAAATACAACCGTGGTGTCAAACCCTGAACTGTCAACGAGGGAGCATCCGATGATGGCTGTATCCGGTTCATTATCACGGACGAATCTGCATCTGCTATCACCAACCGGGTTTCCCTCACCTGTACGTAGCATTATATGAAGTTTCGTCCCCTGAGAGGAAAATGAGGGATAGTACACGTATATCTTTCCTCTCTCCATACCGCAGTCGGTCGCCTGAAAGAACAGGACAGAGACTACAACGAGTAGGCCTGTCAGTATCTTCCTCATCATCTTACGATCTCCTTCCTTATCTTCCCATCTATACGGAACATGTAGACACCGGATTTTAGATGGATCTCCTTATGGCCGTTAACCGTGAACCT
>WFXS01000039.1 GCA_015490465.1 Caldifarciminota bacterium | reverse complement strand
TTCAAGGAACTTAGATATGCTCTCCAGAGTGAAGGGGGAGGGGTCGGGTAGGGGCTGGAAGAGGTACTTACAGGGTAAAGAAGGATCGTCCAAAAGGGGGAGGGGAATACTCTCCGTCCCTTCCCACGCCCTAAAGGGGTCGGGTCTGTCGGGTGATGGTACGAACCTGCCGGACAGATCCTTCGTACGCTCGTGGAGATCTCTCAGCATCGTACTATTCTACGGTCTGCCCTTTCCCAGCCTGAAACCTCCGGGGAGGAGATCACCCAAGCGATGCACTTTCTCACCGTCGTACACGGGTGTATTTTCATCCCCGAACTCCCACATCACCTGCCGGCACGCTCCACAGGGAAGGACGGACAGGGTTTCCCCATCCTTTACGGCCACGAGGGAAAGGGCCAGAAGCCTCCGGTACCCTTCGGACACCCCCTTGAATACGGCTACCCTCTCGGCACATACCGTAAGCCCGTACGACGAATTTTCAACGTTTACACCCGTAAATACCCTGCGCTCTCCCCTGTCGTTTTCCATCAGAACGGCTGCTCCCACCCTGAACCGTGAGTAAGGAGCGTAAGCGTTCTCCACGCTTACCGTCGCCCTCTCGTATAGCTCCTGCAGGATTTTACTGTCCATCACGCAATACTAAGCCCGATTACTTCGGCAGGAGTTTGCCCGTGAGGAGCTTCAGGATGTCCAGACCGAGGATGAGTACGGCGAGGAGTATCAGGATGCTTATACCGACGATGAATATCCAGAAGTGTGCCTTCTCCGGTATCCGTCTGCCCCTTATACGGTAGTACACTTCGTCTATCAGGAAGAACAGGATATGCCCACCGTCAAGTCCCGGTATGGGGAACAGGTTAATAACGGCGAGCTGGAGGGTTATTATGGCCAGAAGGAGGAGGTAGCGGTCAATGCCCTGCTGGGCAGTTGTGGCCATAGCAGCCCCTATGGTTATGGGACCTCCCACCGCCTCCTCAACCTTCACCTGCCGTTTAACCATCTGCTTTACGGCCTCGGCCAGAAGGACGGAGAACCTTACCGTGAGCCTTCCGGTCTCTCTTATTACCTCTACGGGTGACATGGGGTAGACCCTGTAGGCCACGACTATACCTATACGACCCACTCCCCCCTCCTCCCTAACTCCTACCCTGAGTCTGACGATCTTGCCGCCCCGTCTAACGGCTAAAAGGACGGTATCTCCGTTACCTTTTTCGCTCACGTACTCAACCAGATCCTGCCACGTACCTACCTCCACCGTATCAACGGCCACTACGGTATCCCCGGCCTTCACTCCAGCCTCGTACGCCGGATAACCCTTCCGAACCTCTCCCACGACGGGGGGAATGAACATAACTATGCTGTCGGGAGGTATGGCCCTGTTAACAACGAATCTTATCTTCTGTCCACCTCTCAGGATGCTTACGTCCTTTCTCCCTTCTTCGGATATCCGGTTCAGGAACTGCTCCCCGCTTCTCAGGAACTTACCGTTGAGCGTGAGTACGGAGTCCCTGTCTCTGAATTCCGGAACGTAGGACCTCCATACCCGTGTCGTCATCACGGACACGTTACCGCTCAGTGCGAGGGCCACGGCTATCAGGATGGGGCCGAGGAGGAAAGAGAAGAGAGGCCCGGCGAGGACCACCCATATCCTCTGCCACAGGGGACGGGAGAAGAACTCCCTCGGTATCCCCCCTTCGCCCTCGTCGGAGAAGCGCACGTAACCCCCGAAGGGGATGGCCGACACCCTGAAATCTATGTCACGGAAACGGAACCCGAATAGCCTCTGGCCGAACCCTATGGAGAACACCTCAACCTTTATCCCTACGGATAGGGCAGCGAGAAGGTGGCCGAGCTCGTGCCATACGATGAGCAGGCTAAAACCGAAGAGTACCGCAAGCACAGAGATGAGTCCGGAAAACACGGTCGCCTATTGTAAGGTCGTACTAAGGGGTCCAGTTATCCCGGACTACGGCCACCACCTTCCAGTCCTTTCCGTACTTCTTCATCACTACCCTGAGACTGCTCCAGTCCATGCCTCCGTTCTCCTCCGTGCCGGGAAAGTGGAACTCAACGAATACGGCGTCCGGAAAGACCTCCTTCACGTTATCCTTCGTGTTTCCCCTACCGAGTCTCTCGTTCGTCGCCACCTTTGGGGCGTTGAGGTAATCTCTGTCGTAGAGGTACTTTTTGAAGAACTCCCTTATTCCCATCTCTATCGGCCTTCCCGATCCAGCCTCGTAACCCCAGACGAACGCTCTGTTCTCCTCCCACGCCTTTAACAGCTCTTCGGGTTTCAGGCGGACGTCCTTTTCAGGGTCTATGTGGACGTCGGGAGAAAGGATAACGCCCTCGGGGGCCACCATGGACGCCAGACGTTTTATATCACCGGACTTTACTGTCTTGAGTACACGTGCGGCGAATTCCTGAGCAGGTTCGGGTACCCTCTCCTTCTCTCCGGGACCAACGGGTGCGGTGGACTGAGGGGAAGGCTCTTCTGACATATCCGTCGCCTTTTGAGTGGTCGTCGTCACGGTCCTGGTATGATCCTTCTCACCGGAACCGCCGCAAGCGGCGAGGATAAAAACGAGTGGGATTAACCTATGCATGCGGGTATTTTATGTTGGAAGGAGGAGAAAAGCGGCAGGATCCAAAGGCTCATTTATCGTATATTGATGAGTACTCAAGGTAAGCATGAACGAGGTGTAGCCGTACGTGGGAAGCAAAAGGAACAAGGAAGGTTTGGATAATAACTTTGATTAGAGATTCGTAATTGTGCGAAAGAGGTTGTAAAGCATAGTTGATTCTACCTGAAACGAAAGAATACCGTACGGATGAACGGGGAAGATATACGAGGTTTGTTTGAAGGGAAAGGCGGGCATGTGATCCATCCCGAAAGACCCGGTCAATCTTGATGAGGGTTTCCATAACGAGTTAAGGGGCATATTGTAGAACTCTTCGCGAAAAGGTTGGATCTTGAATCATCACAACCCTACTATTCTATCAGCGTGATTACTCCTGCGTTCAGATATTTACTCTCCCAGACAAGCGCTGCGCCTTTGTGAAAAAAGCGCTATAATAACGATAACACTGGGAATCTAAAACAAAAAAAGCGCCCCAGGAGGGACTCGAACCCCCGACCTACGGCTTAGGAAGCCGCCGCTCTATCCTGCTGAGCTACTGGGGCGCCTGAAAGTGGAGGCGGCGGGAATCGAACCCGCGTCCGAACGGGCTACTCACCCCCGGGTGTTTTACAGGCTTAGCCCCTTCTTTCGGTTTACGTCCCGACCCGTGGGCATCGGGGCGGCTCCCGTAAGTCGGGACGCCTCCTCTTCGGTACCCCCTGCACCGGGAGAGGAGGAAGACCGGGGCAGGGGGCCTGCCCTCAGGGACCCCCCGACGGGCGCCGGGCAGGAAGCATCCCGCGGGAGGCTGGCGGTTAATTACGCCGCCAGAGCATAAGAAGCGTTCGCACTTATTTTGTTTTTGGGCTTGGTAACGGGGTTGCCCGACCCCGGCCTGCACCCGGCAGGTTTTCACCCGCCGTCGAGACCTTTTCGCCCCCAAACGCAGGTTCTCATACTCCCGTCAGGAAACTATTATAAGGCTGTCAGATTACTCCTGTAAGGAGTGGGTGCCTCCGTTTGAGGTAGGATACTACCCCCTCCACCTCCACCCGTACGCTGGATGACGATCCCGTAGGATCTTCTGGGGCCAGACTTTTCAGCCGTACACCGTACTTCTCACCGAGGGGAATCCACTCCGGGGGAACCTCCGTATCCGTCTCCCTTCGGGTAAGTACGGCCAGGACCCACGTCCACGCCCTCACAACGTTGGCTACGTTGTACCCGCCGCCTCCGAGGGCCACCCATGGCAGGTTGAGGGAGTCCAGAAAACGGAGGATCTCAAGGTAAGAGTTCAGGGTAAGGTTCCAGTGGGTCAGGGGATCACCGGAGAGGGCGTCCGCCCCGAGCTGGGATACGATCACCTGAGGAGAGAAGCGCTCTACAGCCGGTATAATCACCTCACCGAAGGCGTAGGTATAGACGTCGTCTCCGGATCCCGGCGGAAAGGGAATGTTGAGGGTGTAACCGTACCCCCGGCCCTCGCCCATCTCGTACTCGTACCCCGTGCCGGGAAAGAGGTACCTACCACTCTCATGCGTACTTATAGTTAGAACCCTGTCGTCGTAGTAAAAGGCTAACTGCACCCCATCTCCGTGGTGGGCGTCTACGTCAAGGTATAAGATGCGGTCGTACCTCTCAAGGAGTTCGTATATGGCCATAACGGGGTCGTTCAGATAACAGAAACCGTAAGCCCTGTCGGGCATGGCGTGGTGCAACCCTCCGGCCATGTTGAACGCCCTTTCGGCCTTTCCCCTCGCTACCTGCTTTGCCGCCAGAGATGAAGCGCCGGCGACAAGGCGGGAGTAGTCGTAAACTCCCGGAAACACGGGGTTGTCTCCGTATCCGAGTCCGTACACCGCCATGTAATCCCTGTACTCCCCTGTATTGGCCATCTTCAGGATCTCAAGGTAGTCGCGGGTGTGGAATAGGAGAAGTTTTTCTTCGTCTATAGGCTCAGGGGTCAACAGCTTCACCCCTTCTAAAAGTCCCTTCATCTCCTGCATCTTCTGAGTGAGAGTGAGGCGATAGAGCCTGAAAGGGTGCGTAGGTCCGTAGGAATACTTCCAGAAGGGTGAGGTATCTACGAATGAGACCCGCATTTACGAAATTCTAAGCCGGCTCACTTCATAAGTGACGGGAATTTGTCCACTATCCCATATTTTTCCCTTTAACCTTAATCAGGACCATCCCCTTTACAATTTCGTATTTTGTTAACTTATCACGATACCTGAAAGTTCCCGTAGAGATCCTGAGACCGGAGATAAACGACTTCTTTGCCCGTCCTGGGGGTGAAGTATGCACTTTACTTTCGGTCATATAATACACAACGTTGCTGGCCGTACTCTTATCCTTCTCCACCAACCTCAACAAGGCACTCTGGATGTTTCAGAACGCACGGCAGGACAGTACGGGCGCTTACTACTACGTTATGAGCGACGGCTCTAAGGTTTACTTCACGGTCAACCCCGACCTACAGAGGATGCTCAACACCCTCCTGGCCACCTATCCGAAGGAGTACGAAGGTATAGCCCTCGTGGACGCTACGAGTGGGAAGATACTGGCTATAGGTGGACGGTACGAAGGAAACCCCTCCCTCAGGTCCTTCAAGATGAACGACTATCCGGCCGCATCCATCTTTAAGGTGATCACGTCCGTGGCCGCCATGGAGGTACTCGGTGTGGAGCCGTGGGACTCCCTACCGTTCTGCGGACCTATATATCGTAGACGTCCACACAGATGGTTGAACTGTAAGAGGGATACACTACCTAAAACTACGTTCGCCCTCGCCTTCGGCCGATCCAACAACCCCGTATTCGGAAGGCTCGCGGTCAATATCGGGAAAACCGCCCTGATGGAGGTGGCCCACAGGTTCTACTTTGACGACACCCTCTTCGGCCTGCCTATGGGGTACGTGGAGTGGGAGAGGGTTAGGACGGACAGGGACCTCGCCCTCCTCGGAAGCGGCTTTGATTACAGCTATCTGAACCCTCTCCAGGCCATCCTGATAGGTGAGGCCATGGCTACGGGCCTCATGTGGAGGCCCTACATCGTGGACTACGTGGAGAAGGACGGGGAGATCGTTTACAGGTCCACCCCCCAACTCCTGAACGCCCCGTTTGACAGAACGGTACTTAACCGTCTCAGGGAGATATCCCGTTTCACGGTGGACAGCGGTACGGTGCGGAAGATCTTTTACGACAGGAACGGGGCCCGGCTCCTGCCGGTCTCCGTTGGGGGTAAGACCGGAACCCTGACGAGCCGGAAGTACAGGGCTTTAACCGAATGGTTTGTGGGTTTTGCTCCCGTGGAGAGGCCGGAGGTGGTGGTGGTGGCCTTTTCTATGGACGGATCTTTCGTTAACGTGAAAACCTCCTATCTGGCCATGAGGATGCTTCAGGGATACTTCGTGGGTAAGTTTGAAGGTAAACCCGTCTCCTACAAGCGGTTCAGGAAAAGGTACCGCAGGCCCAGTCGCGGAGGATAGGAGGTTCGGCCTCCACGACCACCCTTAAAATAAAACACTATGAAAAAGGGAATTTTCGTTTTTGCAATCGTATTTCCGGCGATTCTCGTTGCACAGACGGTCGTGGATTACAGGCCTCCGCAGAAGCCGACCTATTACAGGCCGTACAAGTTGTTTATAGGGCCTACGGCCGACGTACTTCCCGGGGGTACGTTCTGGCTTTACGGTGGGGCCTTCTTCATGAACTGGTCGGAGTACGGTATAGGTCAGGGGGTGTTCAACGTGGGTATAGCCGACATAGTTGAGGTCAAGATGTCCGTGGGCCGGCTCCTTTCCAACCTGTCCACCGGTGGGGCGAACGAGTTCGCAACCGCCATGAGGGTTAAAATAGTAGATACCCGCTACTTCAAGACCGGTGTGGAGCTCCGCCTCGCCCCCGTGATAGGTCAGACCGAAGAGGACGTTCTGGTCGTTAAAGATACGAGTACCGGTGATTACGACTACTACCCCTTCACCCGGGACTTCAGGAGCAGATCGGCCACCCTCTTCGTCCCCGTTACGCTTTACTGGGGCAAGTTCACCTTCGCCTTCGGAGGCTCCATAACCCAGTACGGCACCACCATAAAGATCCTCGGCGATCTACCCGACACCTCCGATAACTGTGCGGCGAACCCACAGTACGACTGCGAGGAGTTAAAACGTATATACCGCAGTCCGGCCTTCAGATCGTCAACCGAGGAGGAGAGGAGTACCTTCTACGGTGGGTACGGAGGGATCTCCTACAGGTGGAAGGACAACACCGAGCTGATAGGCGAGGTCCACATGCTTCCGAGGGTGATATACCGCACCCGTCTGAAGAACACGAGCGATACGCTTCCGGCTTACGAGAAGTGGTCCCTGGCGAACAGATACAGCGAGAACGGTTTCGCCCCGGTAGTTCTGACGTTCGCCGGTATGAGGTACTCCATGAACCGTTACATATCGGTGGATGCCGGGATAGTTCTTCCCTACGACCCCACCAGACAGGCCCAGCCCCTTGACCTGCTGAACGCCATGATCCACGCCAACGTTAACCTGATATTCAGCCTGAGCGATATTAAGAACGCTCTCTCCCAGTAAGGGGGTGTGGGTATGGTATTACTTTTGCTTTCCGACGTCATCACGATGGGGTTTGACAGTCCGGAGAACGTTGAGAGGTACGCGGATGTGGTTGATAGCCTCAAGGCCCTGACGGGATGGGGGGTCATCGTTGTGGGAGAGGGGGACTCCGTATTCGTGGGGGACAGCCTACTCGGAACGGCCCCCCTCCTCTTCAAACCCGACAGTTTCCCCGTATCCATCAGGACGAAAAGGGGAAAGGCCGATAGGACCTTCTACATTGACACGGACACCACAACCCTGGTCGTCGTATACGCTTCTCCGTATACGGGTGGAGAGCAGGAGTTAAAGGAAGAGAAGGAGGAGGTACACCTTCCCGCCCACGAGGAGGAAGGGGACGGCCTGGTGTTCAACCTGCACGGGAAACGGGTCGTAATAGTTAAGTCCGTTACGAAGGGCTGGAGCAGGGTAAGGACCTTTACGGATACCCTCACCCTCAAGTACTACTGGCCACACGTAGACAGCCTCGTACGACAGGTAAAGGGCAAGGGGATCGTCTTTATTGGAGCCGTGGACATAAAGGTGGACGGCGTTAAGTATCCCGACAGGACGAAGCTGATAAACGGCGTTCCGGGGGGGCGCCACAAGGTTATCGCAAGGGGTATAGTGGGCAGGGTGAGAGCCTACGTGGACATGGATCGGGCGGACGTGGTAGTGTTCATCCTCGCCCCCTCACCCAAACAGTTCGTAAGCATGGAAAGGAGCGTCGTTCCGGAATTCGGACCGGGTGTCTACGGATGTGCCGGAGCCATGGTAGGAGGGACCGTAGGATGCTGTGTTACCGCACCCACGGGTTCCCCGCAGGTTGGATGTATAGCCGGGAGTATTCTGGGCGGTCTGATAGGGATCCTAATCGGTTCCTCCTGTATGTAGCAGCCTTACAATCGCCTCCTTAGATGCCGAACGTCAAGATAGCCGTAAGGGATCTCAGGTTCTACTACAGTGGTAAACGGGTCCTCCACGGTATTACGATGGACATATATGAGAAGAAGATCACGGCCATCATAGGACCCTCCGGGTGCGGGAAGACCACCTTCGTACGGGTTCTGAACCGTATATACGAGACCATAGAGGGGGCCAGGGCCGAAGGGGAAGTCCTCCTTGACGGTGAGAACATCCTGAGTAAGGACTACGACGTCATAGCCCTGCGCAGCAAGGTGGGAATGGTCTTCCAGAAGCCCAACCCTTTCCCCAAGTCCATATACGAGAACGTGGCCTTCGGCCTGAGGATAAGGGGCATAAAGAATAAGGCCATCTTAGACGAAAAGGTTGAGGACGCCCTGCGGAAGGCCGCACTCTGGGACGAGGTGAAGGATCGCCTCCACGACCACGCCTACTCCCTATCCGGGGGACAGCAACAGCGACTCTGTATAGCGAGGGCGCTGGCAGTTGAGCCGGAGGTTCTCCTGTTTGACGAGCCTACCAGCGCCATAGACCCGGTGGGAACCGCCCGCATTGAGGCTCTCATGAAGGAACTCTCCAGGAGTATAACCGTCGTCTTAGTTACCCATAGCATGCATCAGGCTGCCCGTATATCCGATTACACGGCCTTCTTCCACAGCGGCAACCTCATAGAGTTCGCCCCAACGGCCGAGCTGTTCACAAGACCTAAAAATAAACTCACGGAGGATTACATCACCGGAAGGTTCGGTTGATGCGGGTACTCCTCTTCGGTTACTTCACCAGAGAGATGGGGGGAAGAGGTACGGGAGGGGTAGCCACCTACATAAGGGATATAGCAGTTGGCCTCCAAAAGAAAGGACATCCCGTTGCCATATGGGGAGAGAACGCCCGCTTCTGGAAGAGGGAGTGGGAAGGTATAGCACTCTACGGCGCCCCGAACAGGTACCTCCTGCCCCTTGAGTGGATACGCAGCCCAACGCTGAAAGTGAACAGGAGGTGGTTCTGGGGTGTCAGGAGGGACAGGGTCATCAGAGACTTTAAACCTGAAATCGTACACTCCCACTCTCCCCATCACGTTATAACTCCGACCCTGAAGGCGGATAATTTACCTCTCGTCATCACTTTTCCTTCCATACATTTCTACAAGTTCGCCCCCAACGGTAAGATCCGGGAGGGGGCGTACAGGAACTACAGGGCGTCAATAGATAGGGCGGATTACGTCCTGTTTCTGAGCAACAGGGCGAGGGAGGAGGTCCTCTCCCTGTTTGACGTGCGTAAACCCACGAAGGTCATATATCCCGTGGTTGACACGTCCCGGTTCCGTCCCATCCCAAAGGACAAGGCGCGAAAGACTCTGGGTCTTCCCGAAGACGGGGTACTCATAGGTTTCGCCGGACTCCTGACAGGAAGGAAGGGGGAGGATCTCCTGATAGAGGCCTCCCGTGGGAAGGACTGGATCCTCGTGTTCGCCGGTGGGGGGCCGGGCATTGATAGGGCCAGGGCCATGTGTGAGGAGGTGGGTTGCCGGGCGGTGTTCCTCGGAGACCTTGAGGGAGGCAGGATGCTCTACTTTTACAACGCCGTGGACGTGTTCGTTCTTCCCTCCCGCAGCGAGACCTTCGGCATAGTCGTAATAGAGGCCATGGCATGCGGCAGGACGGTGGTGGTCTCGGAGGAGGTACCGGAGGATGCCGCACCGGAGGATCTGGCCTACCGGGTGAAACTCACACCGGAGGACGTCAGAAAGGGGATAGGGATGGCCCTATCCTCACCGGTGGAACCGGAGAAACTTATCTCCCACGCCCGGAAGTTCTCCGATACCGAAAGGTTCGTAAAGGATCATCTGAGCGTGTATCGGGAGGTTCTGGGGAGGTAGGACTTGCACGTGGGTATGCAAGATGACTCCCGAATAGTACGGAAACTCCTCTAAAATATCCGCGATGGGATAAGGTGGGTTCCCCTTCTCTTTCTCCTTACGGCTTGCTCCCTCGGAATAAGGAGGGATCTTCCGGGCGGCGATGCGGAGGCGACGGGTACCATCGTCCTCGGCTTCGTGGCCCCCGGAGGACACGGGGACGTTTCTATAGGCGGGAACCTATTTAAGGAGCCGCCAGCGGGGTTGAGCAGGGCGACTGACGGCCTCCTTTACCTCACCTACCAGCTTATGCCCTATCCCCGTCGCCTCAAACGGAGCCGGATTCCTCTCCTATCCCCCGGATTCTCCGTGGGCTACGCCCACAGGACGGATACGGACCATAACCTCTACCTATCCGGGAACCTTGAGGTCAACTTCATGCGGTATTACGGCAGGGAAGCCTATAACTTCGGCCTCCTCTTCTTTGGTATCAGGTACCAGACCTTCTTCCCGGTATCTGGAAACGGTATCCGCACAGGTCTGGGACTGGAGTTCGGCTTTAGGGGAGCGTGGTGGAGGGCCCCGTGGTGAGGAAGGCGTTGGCGTTTACTCTCCTTATCTTTACGCTCACGTCCTGCATGTCGCTTGCCGTTACCTTTCCCCATGCCGATGTGGGTGTGGTGTCCCCTCCCGACGGCAGCGTCGTTCCGGATACGTTTACGCTCACCTTCTACGCCTACGGGGAGGGCCTTACCTTCGGGAAGGAGGTGGTTTACGGTTTCCCGGATGGGCCAGTTGAACGTAGCCGCTTTCCCGAATGTTCCCGTGTGAAGGCCGAAGTACTGGTGAACGGCAAGGTGATTGAGAGGGTAGAGGGGTGCGATACCATCGTCAAAAGCGTGGTCGTATCCGTTCAGAGTGAGACCGTCAACGTGGAGGTACGGAGTGGTGGTAAGGAGGAGAGGGCGACCTATACGGTCCTGCGCCCGTACCCCTACGACGTTTCCGAAGTTTCAGATAATACCGTAAGGGAGGGAAAATCCGATACTGCCAGTCTGCCTATAAACGCAAGCCGGAAGGTGAAAGTGGCGGATTACTACCTCCTCGTCGGATGGGATACGGGAACGGCAACCCTGTACTCGTGGGGGGATACGCTGAGGCCCCTTCTGAAGGGGCTGGACTTTGAGATATATCCCGTGGGTAGGTACGCCCTCGTGTACGTGGTTCTGGGCAGCGCGTGGGGGTACGCCCTCGTGTCACGCGATACCGTTATGCTGTACCGCACCTTCTCCGGGTACGGCTCCCCTCTCAGGCCACAGGTATGCTCTAATGGGGTGGCTTTTCTGGTAAAAGACATCTGGATAACTGCGGACACGTCGGGAAGGGTTTCCACGGCGAGCGTACCGATCCGGTCGTACGCCGGTATGGGATGTATAGACGGACTTCCTCATATTGCCTACAGGTCCGGTTCAACTCTGGTCTTCGTTGGAAGGGACAGTTTCAGACTTCCTCTACCGGACACCGGTTTGATTTACGATGTGAATTCCTTCTACGGAAATGGGAAACGGATCCTGTACCTCGGAGTACACGGATCAAGATCAACCGTCCTCGTCCCTTACCTCTGGAACGGTGATGGATGGATCAGGACGTACTTCCCCGTAAGGGAGATATTCCTGACGTGCTATCCTCCCGGTGTTGGGTGCATCCTTC
Organism: Caldifarciminota bacterium; assembly: GCA_015490465.1. GTDB lineage: Bacteria > Hydrothermota > Hydrothermia > LBFQ01 > LBFQ01 > JAADCS01. The sequence goes on along the minus strand of WFXS01000039.1, from coordinate 4,707 downwards.
CCTTTCCCGTTCCCCTGTTTCAGGGAGGCGAACCCTGCGTTTACACTATCAACCCGCCGCAGGCTATGCCCGGAGGCTTCAGGTTCCACGAGAGGACCTACAGGGTTGTGTTCAGGGAGGAGTAGACCGGTTGGACTCCCGACACCCTTATCCTTCCCGGCGTATGCACAGGGTTCCAACAGGGGAGTTTGACCTCGGACTGACACTGACGAGCGGGCAGACCTTCTACTGGGGACACCTTGACGGTGAGGACTTCGTATTCGGGAAACCGGACTCTGAGGGGTTCTGGTGGGGGGTAGTGCGCCGAACGGTGTGGAGGGTGAAACAGGATGGGAATACGCTCGTACTGGACAGGGGAGATGCCGATACGGTCAGGGAGGTATTCGGCCTGGGAGAAGACCTCCAGGTCCTGAGGGCCAGAGCGGAGGAGATAGGGGACGATCCCCTTTTAGAGGCCTTAAAGGAATATCCCGGACTCCGTATGATGCGGCAGGATCCGTGGGAGATGCTCGTATCCTTCATGCTCTCCCCCCAGAACAGGGTGGAGGCCATAGCGAGGGGAACCTACATCCTGGCCCGCGCCCTCGGGGAGGAGGGGGACGGATTGCCTCTGTATCCGGAGCCGGAGAGGTTGGCGGAGGCTACCGACGACCTTCTGAGGAGCCTGCCCGTCAGGTACGAGGCTCAGGCCTTCCGGTTGAGGGAGGTGGCCAGAATACTGCGGGATGATCCTCTCTTCTGGGACAGAATGCCCGACGATTACTACGAGAGGCGTAAGTACCTGACCAGTCTTCCGGGCGTGGGGAACAAGATAGCAGACTGCGTCCTCGCCTACGGCCTTGGGGACGGCAGGGCCGTCCCCGTGGACACCCACATCCTGAAGATATCCCGAAAGTTCTACGGCTTTGAGGTTAAGGGTAAGAGCCTGACCGAGAGGGTGTACAACGCCATAGGGGACTTCTACAGGGATAGGTACGGGGATAAAGCCGCCCTCGCCCAGCTATACCTGTACGCCCTATCACGAAAACCGAACGTTAAAAGGTAGTAAGGGGAACATACCTTTAAGGTACCTTGGGGCAGCGAATTGGTGAAATGGAAGGTGAGGATGGAACGGATCCATCTGGTGGGATACGGGGAAGGACGTTAAGGGACGACGCAGAAACAGATTGTAAATTGAGGTACTCAGGGATATTACTCCAGCAATTACGATGGATAATGGCTCGGTAGGTCTGTTCTTCAACTCCAGCGCAATTCCCTTTTCTCTATCTGATCGTGAAACTACTGGAAAGGTATTATTAGCCTGCTCTGATAGGAGTCTAGGAGATCCACCTCCAAACCTCATTTAAGCACCTCCTTCAGGTCTATCTCCAGCCCCTCCAACACCTTACTCTTGACCTTTCCTTCCCCTTCAGCTACACTGAAAAGCTCGTACTTACCCTTGTCGTTCAAAACCCACACCTCAATAGCCCTCTCATCGGGATAAACGATCCAGTACTCCCTGACCCCAAACCTCTCGTATATCTCTTTCTTAACGACCGTATCCCTCCTTACCGTTGTAGGAGAGATTATCTCAACGACCAGGTCCGGAGGCCCCATTATGGCCTTCTCACCTATTATCTCAAGCCTATCCTTGGAGATGAAGATTATGTCCGGCTGGAGGACGTACCTATCCCCCAAAACCACGTCTATGGGGGAGGGAAGAACCTCCCCTCTACTTTCCTTCAACTCTGCGAACCCCGTCAGAATATTAAGGAGCCTTTTCAAGATCCTTTGATGCCAGGGTGTTGGCGCAGGCATTTCGTACAACCTCCCGTTTATGATCTCGTAGCGTTTGTCGTCCTCAAGGCGAAGATAGTCCTCGTACGTCCAAACTTTTCCTTTTGGCCTCTCCTTAACTGATACGGCCATCTTTAACCTCCTTCGTCTCCGAATTATACCCCCGTAAACCCTTCCCCCTCACCCTCATTTGAAAACCTCCTTAAGGCCTACCTCCAGCCTCTCCAACACCTTACTCTTAACCTTTCCTTCCCCTTCGGCTACGCTGAAGAGTTCGTACTTACCCTTGTCGTTCAAAACCCACACCTCAATAGCCCTCTCTCCAGAATAAACGATCCAGTACTTCCTGACTCCAAATTTTTCGTAGATGCCCTTCTTAACGACCAGGTCCGGAGGCCCCATTATGGCCTTCTCGCCTATTATCCCAAGCCTGTCCTTAGAGATGAAAAGGATATCGGGTTGTAAGACGTACCTATCACCCAAAACTACGTCTATGGGGGGGAAGGACTTCCCCTCTGTTCTCCTTCAACTCTGCGAATCCCGTCAGAATATCAAGGAGCCTTTTCAAGATCCTTTGATGCCAGGGTGTTGGCGCAGGCATCTCCTTCAACCTCCCCGTTTATTAGCTCGTGCTTCCTATCGTCCTCAAGACGAAAGTAATCTTCGTAGATTAAGATCTTCTCCCCGGGCTTACCCTTATCATACTTCTGAAACATGTTCGTGCGGGGAGGTATCGTGCTGGCCTTTCTGGAGTCGGGGGTCCCGAGGATAGGGACAGGTGAAGCCGTTTTCCACGGCCAGAAGATGTGTTTTTCCACCATTAGGATTACTTTTCCCGGTGCCTAACCGTTCTCCTCTTGATCTCACTTTTTCATGTACCTTTTGGTGAACCCTAACCTCTCCTGCCGAGTCTCAAGGGACTTTATCGCGGTCACCTCTTTACTCCAAGGCGGGGAATGTGCTTAGGGGAACTATAACCTCCTTAAAATTTGAGAATATGAAACCGGTTGAAGTAATGCTCCTTGGAGTCTATCACATGGACGGGGGCGGAAGTCACGTGTACGAAACGGAGATTGACGATGTACTGTCGGAGAGGAGGCAAAGGGAGGTAGAGGAAGTAGTGGAAGGACTCGTCAGGTGGAAACCGGACGTGGTGGCGGTTGAATACCCTCCGGAAAGACAGGATGTACTGAACAGAATGTTTGAGGATTACCTGAGAGGTAAAGGAGTGCCAGAAGAGATGGAGAGAAACGAAATCGTACAGATAGGTTTCCGTGTTGCCAGACGTCTGGGCCACAGGAGACTCCTTGCCGTGGACTGTTTCCCTGAGTTTGAGTGGAAGGGGCTAACTCAAGAGAAGGTGGCGGATTTTATGAAGTTCGTCCCTCCCGGCATGGGGGATTACATAAAGGAAACACTTGAGGAGATGCAGAAGATGGAGAGGGAAAGGAGCGCAGGCGAGTACCTCCTGATGCTGAACGAAGAGAGGTTTTCAAAGTTTAACGATGCCGTTATGCTCTCCTCTGCCCTCACTTATCCCGACGAAGACGTGGCCTATGGGGTAATGGTCGGATGGTTTCTAAGGAACCTCTGCATAGCCCGTAACCTTTACTCTTTTCTGTCCGAGGGTACGGAGAGGGTTCTCCTGATGTACGGCTCCGGCCACGTACCTCTGTTGAAGTACATACTTTCCACGTCTCTCCTTTTCAGATACGTCAGTCCCATCCCATATCTCCGATAGGTGGAACCGACCTTAAAATAGGGGGTGATATGGGCGTAGCAGTTACTGAAAAAACGAAGGAAAGGGGCGAAAAAAGGGGAGGACTTTTAAAGCTCCTGACCTACGAGGTCGTTAACGGTAAGCCTATATACTACCGCGGCTATAGGGACGTTCTCACGGGCAAAAAAACCCCGGAGGAGGTTATGGGTGCAAGTTTCTTTCACGCCGATCTCGTCGGTGCTTTGGTATGGTTTTTGAGAGATAGGTTAAAGGATAAATACAGAGTGGTGGCCGGTGAATTGGGCTACTTTGTAGGGGAAGGCTGGAGGAACTTGGACGTAGCCGTCTTCAGGTACGAAGACGTGAAGGACAAGCTCAGGAGCAAGAGTTACATAGACGTAGCGCCTGTACTGGTGATAGAGGTTGATACGCACGGAGACGTTGAGAACGAAATGGCGTATATAACTGACAAAATTGAGGCCCTGTTGAGGAGTGGGGTTGAAAAAGTGGTGTGGATATTCACAGACTCCGAAAAGATCCTGATAGCGGAGAGGGGTAAAGATTGGGTGATAACCGGATGGGATAAGGATATAGGCCTTATTGAAGGTGTAAAGTTGAACGTTGAGAACCTTTTGGAACGGCCTTAGAATGGAGGTTAGTATGGGTGTAGGAATCGCGGAGAAACCGAGAATAGCCGAAGTAAAAGATAGGGATGATAAGAAGGAAAAGCTCTTAAAACTCCTGACCTACGAGGTCGTTAACGGTAAGCCGATATACTACCGCGGCTATAGGGACGTCCTCGCAGGCAAAAAAACCCCGGAGGAGATTATGGGTAGCAGCGCTTATCACGGCATACTTGTTGCGATGCTTAGTTACTGGTTAATTAAGAATCTGGGTAGGAAATACGTCGTTATGAGCGGTGAGCTGGGCTACTTTGTAGGGGAAGGCTGGAGGAACTTGGACGTAGCCGTCTTCAGATACGAGGACGTGAAGGACAAACTTGAGAGCGAAGGTTACATGGATGTGGCGCCCGTACTCGCCTTTGAGGTAAACGTCCGGGCTGAGGTTGAAAGTGAGATGGAGTACGTCCTGAAAAAGAGTGAAGACCTGTTGAAAAGCGGAGTTGGAAAGGTAGTATGGATATTCACGAGACCGAAGAAGGTGATGGTCTTTGAAAAAGGAAAAAAGGGTGTTATCCTTGATTGGGAGGA
>WFXS01000038.1 GCA_015490465.1 Caldifarciminota bacterium | reverse complement strand
CTTCCACCACCTCGCTATCTGATACTTGCTGTATCCTAAGATCTTCCCTGCCTTCTCATAAGATGCCTTCGGTTCTTCCTTGAAGAACAATAGCATTTGTAAACGGGTCCTTCGGATCTTGTTCTCTTCCTTCCTCAGCATACCCTTTATTTCTTCTGCGCTCTCTTTTACCTTCTTTACCTTCATCGGCATGCGCGCATTCTACGGGGGAAAGAGTATAAAATTCGTGATGTGGAGTATAAGGATAACTTTCAGTTTTTGAAACCTTTGTATCTCCGCGTGAATGCAACATCGGGTAGCAGACAGGCGGTACCCTTATCGGCGTAATACCAACGTTTCTACAACCATAAAGATGCAAGTGGCTCCTCAATCGGGTACGAGTGGAGCGTTAGAACCTTCGCCCATGATAACAAAACGGTAGGGCTATTCGTAGACGGTGAGTTTCCCTCCACATCCCACGGTTTCCCAACGAATTTGAGTATAACCAAAATAAAAAAAAGCCTTTCGGTAGGGAGGGAAGGGAGAAGTGTGAAACTCTGAAAAGGAGGTGTTCCAGCCGCACGTTCCCGTACGGCTACCTTGTTACGACTTCGCCCCAGTCACCGGGCTCGCCCTCACCCCGCCGTAGCGGGGCTTCAGGCGCTCCCGGCTCCCATGGCGTGACGGGCGGTGAGTACAGAGCCCGGGAACGTATTCACCACCCCATAGCTGATAGGTGATTACTAGCGACTCCACCTTCACGCAGGCGGGTTGCAGCCTGCGATCCGAACTGGGGGCGGTTTTGGGGGATTAGCTTGGCCTCGCGGCCTCGCATCCCTCTGTGCCGCCCATTGTAGCGCGTGTGTAGCCCTGGGCATAAGGGCCACACGGACTTGACGTCGTCCCCTCCTTCCTCCGGCTCTTCGCCGGCAGTCCCCTTAGAGTCCCCGGCATCGCACGCGAGGGCGTGCGACCCGCTGGCAACTAAGGGCAGGGGTTGCGCTCGTTGCGGGACTTAACCCAACATCTCACGACACGAGCTGACGACAGCCGTGCAGCTCCTGTCCCGCCTGCCCCCGAAGGGGCTCACCCGACCTTTCGGCCGGGCTTGACGGCGGGATGTCAAGCCCAGGTGAGGTTCTTCGGTCAGCATCGAATTAAACCACGCGCTCCGCCGCTTGTGCGGGCTCCCGTCTATTCCTTTGAGTTTCACCCTTGCGGGCGTACTCCCCAGGCGGTGGGCTTAACGGTTTCCCTACGCCACCCAGCCCGCCAGAGGCGGGCCAGACGGCTAGCCCACATCGTTTACTGCCAGGACTACGGGGGTATCTAATCCCCTTTGCTCCCCTGGCCTTCGGGCCTCAGCGTCAGGAGCGCCCCAGGAGGCTGCCTTCGCCTTCGGCGTTCCCCCTGATATCTACGCATTTCACCGCTACACCAGGAGTTCCGCCTCCCTCTGGCGCCCTCTAGCCGGGTAGTTTCGGACGCAGCCTGACGGTTGAGCCGTCAGATTACACGCCCGACACACCCGGCCGCCTACACCCCCTTTAAGCCCAGTGATTCCGGGCAACGCTTGCCCCCCCCGTATTACCGCGGCTGCTGGCACGAGGTTAGCCGGGGCTTATTCGTGGGGTACCGTCACCCCCATCCCTTACGATGGGGGCCTCGTCCCCCACAAAAGCGGTTTACACCCCGAAGGGCTTCTTCCCGCACGCAGCGTCGCAGGGTCAGGGTTTCCCCCATTGCCCATATTTCCAGCCTGCTGCCTCCCGTAGGAGTGGGGCCCGTGTCTCAGTGCCCCTCGGGCCGGCCGCGCTCTCACGCCGGCTACCCGTCTCAGGCTTGGTAGGCCGTTACCCTACCAACTACCTGATGGGCCACGGCCCCCTCCCAGGGCGAGTAGCGGGAGTTTCCCCCCGCTACCCTTTCCTCCCTTGGGGATGCCCCCAAAGGAGCGTACGGGGGATTAGCCCAGGTTTCCCCGGGTTGTCCCCCTCCCCGGGGCAGGTTAGCCGTGTATTACTCCGCCGTCCGCCGCTAGGAGGCCCCCCGAAGGGGACCTCCCCGCTCGACTTGCATGGCTAAGGCACGCTGCCAGCGTTAGCCCTGAGCCAGGATCAAACCCTCCAAGGCACAAAGATTTCGCCTTAAAGGGAAAAGATCCTCTTTCTCTCCCTTCCCTCCCTACCTACTCGGCCTTTCATACAGAAGCATAGAATAATGTGGGGGGTATCCAAATTTGTCAAGTAGGAGGTTCCCCCTTGAGTTCGTTTCAACGGTACGAACTCAGCCTATCATTCACATGCACCGGGTATTATAAGGGTGAAATGGGAACATGTGTGACGGAGACCCCTGCAAAGCCTGAGCCGTCGTCGGATGGAAAGAGCAGACAGGTTCGCGGAGGTGATCGTCTCCCGGAGTCATCCATATCACTCGTCCCATGCCTTAGAATAGCGTTATGCTTCCGCTTTTCATCGTTTCAGGTTTTCCCTCCTCTCCCTCGTGGGAGTCAACGACGGGAAACTATTCCACTGGCTTGGGTGTATGGGATGTTGACGGCGATGGGTATCCCGATATTATCGTCTCCAACGGTAACGATATGGCATCCCAGAAGGTGGAAGCTTATCCCGGAGGTATAGCCCTGCCATCACCGACACCCTCATGGCAATCGGCATGGTCCCAGTACCACGGTCATCTGGCCCTCGGAGACGTTGACGGGGATGGGGATATGGACATGGCGGTTGCAGGTTTTAGCGGGTACGCTGTGGGGTGGAACGAACAGGTGAACACACTTTATATAAACGGCCTTTCCGGGTTTGACCCCGTACCGGCGTGGGTGTCGGATAGCGGGAGGTGTTTCGGGGTGACCACCGGGGACGTGAACGGGGATGGTCTGGCCGACTTCCTCTTCTCCTGTGGCAACGATTACTCTTCGGACTCCCAGCCTGCCCTTCTGTACGTCTCCGACGGCTCCACCCTCGTCGGCCCGGTCTGGAGGACGACCGACTCCATTTATTCCATGGGTGCTAAGTTTCTGGACGTGGATAACGACGGGGATCTGGATCTGTTCCTCGGTCTCTCTCCGGGAAGGCACAGGCTTTATCTGAACCTCGGAGGTTATCTGGATACCGTACCGGCGTGGGAGAGTGACAGCTCGGGCTTTTCCAACCAGATAGCCGTGGGGGATGTGAACGGGGACGGATGGGTGGACGTCGTGGTGGCCAACACCTTCCAGTCCGATACCGTGCGGAGCCGTTTTGAACTTTACCTCAATATAGGTGGGACGCTTGAAGCTTCACCCTCATGGGTATCTTACGATCCGGGGAGGTACCATTCAGCCGTGGCTCTGGCGGATGTTGACGGGGACGGTGATCTGGATCTCGCCGGAGGAGGATGGTGGGACCCTTTGATGCTGTTTGAAAACATCGGTGGAACGTTCTCTTCCTCTCCCGTATGGTCGTGGTCCCCATCTCCATCCTCGGATCTGGTTACGGAGTACATAGTATTCTACGACGTTGATCGTAATACTACGGCGACGGTTTACGATACCTTTTCTCTGTCTAATCCGGAGCATGTGGTAAAACTCTCTAAGGCACCCGTGCTTTCCGTTAATGCTGTCCTGCTTGACGGCCGCCCTGTACCTTATACCCTCCTCTACGAGAGTGGATACCTGTCCGTACCTTCCGACTCCGTTTCATCATCCTCCACCCTCGTCGTATCTTACACGTACTCCAGTTATCCGGATATGGTCGTGAGTAACTGGGAGAACAACCGTGGAAACTTCATATTTCTGAACGACGCCTCTAGTGCGCGGGCCTACGAACGTTCCGTTAATAGTACTACCGTGGCCAGAGGTGAGGTTTATGACGTTACGGGGAGGAAGGTTTCAGGGAAGCCCGGCAGAGGGGTTTACTTCGTAAGGGAGGGCGGAGGATTCAGGAAGGTAATTGTGCGGTAAGATTGGGACACTATGGGGCTGTGAGTGTTTAAGTCTATACTACACTTCAGGTTACTTTGTATAACAAACTAACTTCGTAAACCTCCGGAAAATTTTACGCGGGGTGCTTGAACGACCGTTCAAATGTATTAAAAGGCCGTTCTCTTAATGGTGATGGGCATTCACACCCACTTCGCAAACTTTCCGGATTTCTGCGTTTGCAGCTTATCTATACGGGAACGCTATAAGCCTCACATCTTCGGCTATTTGTTTCCGGAGTTTTCGGTCTATCTGTAAGGAATCAGGCCATACGGGTAAGATTACGCAATATTGTGTCAAGTGGATATGTAGAAACCTATACGACCTCCAAAAACCCCCTCAGAATGCACCATACGAGATACGTGAATTATTATGGCAGTTAAGGCTTATCCGGAATTGAAATCGTACAGAATCATCGTATCACTCCCGTGTGGAGACTCGGCGATCACCTCCCCTTTCTCTGACACTACCATCGCACCCCCAAACGCCCCGCCCTCGCCCTCCTCAAGTGCGTTCACTATAAGCGTTTTGATCCCGATGCTCTTAACCCTCTCAGCGTACACCGTACGTTCCTGCGAACACCACCTCTCCGGGTCCGGATTTTTACCCGCAAAGGATCTGGCCATGGGTACAATAAGGAGGTCGGTTTCTCCGTTTACCAGAGATGCGGCGGTGTCGTTGAAGAGATCGCCACATATCAGTATACTGACTTTGCCGAAGGGTGTCAGCGCCATCGGTACGGTGTCACCTGTGGAAAATGGAGGCTTCTCCTCTATCTTGCGATAGTGAAGGAGGATTTCACCTGAGGGGGAGAACATGAGGGCTGAGCTGTAAAACCTGTCTCCTTCCCTTTCCAGAAATCCAACCACCACGAACGCATCGTGGGCCTTTACTACCTCAGCAACCCTTTCGGTTAACGGTCCAGGTACACTATCGGATAGCCTGTTCAGGATCCCCTTCTCCCACACGTACCCTGTAAACGTCGTTTCAGGAAACACGATCAGACACGCCCCCTCTTTCACCGCCTCCCCTACCCTGTTAACGAACCTCCGGAAGTTTTCCTTAACGTCCATCGGCCGAATCTTCATGGGAACGAGGGCAGCTCTCATCCTCAAACGTAATCCTCTCTCCGTACTACGTTCCGGGCCATTCCCGTCAGGAGGAACTCCCTGACGTTCTCAGCAGCCCTTTTTAACGCCCTCTCAAACATTCCGGGTACAACGTTGGAGTTGTGGGGGGAACCGAGGAAGTTTTCCAATTCAAAGAAGGGGTAGTCTACGGAGAACGGTTCACCCCTGAAAGGTTCCTTCCACCAAACGTCAAACCCGGCCTGAAATTCCGGGTTCTCCTTGAGATGCTCGTAAAGGTCCCTCTGGTTCACTATATCGGCACGGGCGACGTTTATGAGAATGGCGTCCCTCTTCATCAGGTTTAACTCCCTGCGGGTTATGAGGTTTCTGGTCTCCTTCGTGAGGGGAAGGGATAGGACCAGGACGTCGGAGACTTTGAGGACGTGATCCAGATCCTTAAGGGTCCCTATGAACTCAACCGGCTCTTCCGTCTTGCCCGACCTGTTTATGGCGTACACCTTCATGTCAAAGCACCGGAAGGCACGGGCCACGGCCTTGCCTATACCACCGAAACCGAGTATTCCGAGGTTCTTTCCCCGTATCTCCTTGTTTAGGGTGTGGCGGTCGTATATCCCCTTTGCGAGTTTCAGATGGTTTGGAAGTAGCCTCTTGGCGAGGGCCAGAACCATTCCCACCACGTGTTCGGCCATGGGTTCGGCGTAGGCTCCGGCGTTGCTCGCTACGGTTACGCTCTCCGGGATCTGCTCAAACGGTACATGGTCCACCCCCGCCCAGACGATCTGGAGAAGTTTAACACCCCCAAGCAGGGAAAGGTCTCCGATCTCCTTATCCGGATATATGGAGATCACGGCATCTGACCCTTCAAGCGCGTCCTTCCTCTTTTCCTCCGGAAGTTCCTGAAGGTACACTACATCCACCACGTCTTTGAGAACGGACTCTATTATCCCTTTATGCTCCTGAGTGGCCTTAAACGAAACGACGACCCTCATAAGGGTGTATTCTACCCCCGCACCGATATATCAAAAAATCCGTGAAACATAAAACATGTTTCACGTGAAACATCCTCAAACCAATTTCAAAGTTCTCAGCACCTTCATAACCTCATCCGCCCATCCCCTCGGTGCCAGACACTTCGCCCTTATCAGGTTGGGAATGGATACGGGGGCGTACCCCTTCTTGGGGTTGGGTATCAGAATGGGTATATCAACCGCCCTCAACATGTCCTCATCGTTTTCACTGTCTCCAAGGCCTACGGTCAGGACGTCCTCACCGAAAAGACCCTTAACGACCTCAACGACTCTCCCCTTACCCTGGGCGTCTGAAACGAGATGGTAGAACCTACCTCCCCGTAGTACCCTGTACCCGTTTCTCTCGGCCAGTCGTATAAACTCCCCCAATTTATCTATATCTTCGGCCACGAACGGCTCGGAGAACATCCTCCTCTTCATGAGTTCAAGGGCATCTTCGGGCAGTCCTGTAAGTTCCCTCAGGGTCCTTGTGTCCATATCTCCCATACCCCTGAGGTTGTAGCGTTCGGCGTACTTCCGGAAGAATTCCCTTACCTCCCCGTACCTTTTCCCAAGTACAACGGCACAGTACCCCTCCCCTACCCTCTCACATCCCTCCGGAAGAGGTGAAAAGCCCTCCGGGAAGAAGATGGCCGCACCGTTCTCAACGGCGAAGGGGGAGTTCAGCCCCATCTCTCTAACGAGCTTGAGGGTCTCGGAGTACGTCTTACTCGTGTTCAGGATAACGGGGACGTTCAACACCTTCAAAAGGGAGAGTACTGCTGCGGCCTCGTCCCACCTGTACGTGAAGTGGTCTATAAGCGTTCCGTCAACGTCCGTAAAGATGAGGAGCCTCACGAAGGTATGATAACGGGGAAAGGATCAACAGAACAAAAAGGTCCCGCCCGCAACCGGGGCGGGACCCAGCGTACCCTGATTCTCTTTCTCTATATTCCGTAAGAAACGGTTAGCCTCAAAGTGCGACCCGGCTCGTAAACGGGCATACCGGAGGCGAAGGGATTGCGCATGTAAGACAGATGCCTGTAATAGAGGTTATCCGTCAGGTTGTCAACCTCCAGCTTTGCGGAGAACCTACCGTAAACGTACTCAAGCGAGAGGTCGCTCCTCCACCACGAGGTGGTCGGTTTTTCGTTCAGAAGCGTATCAACGCGAGTCTGGGCGTCGTTCCAGATGAAGGACAGCCCGGCCTTGAAGCCGTAGAGCCTGGGGGTGGAGAGGTCCAGGCCCACCATCAGGGGCGGGGTCTCGGCGAAGGGAACCTTGTCCGTCAGGTTCTGGGCGTAGGTGTACGTAGATGTAAGGGCCACCATATCCTTCCACGACAGCCTGAACCTGTACCCTGCAAGGAGCTCGTCCACGTTCTTGTAGGTCTGTATCATCACAGTCATAGGCATGTTGTTCATGGTAACTTCCCGGCTCACCTTTGTAAGGTAACTCTGGTCCTTGACGAAGTAGGAGTAGAGATCAAGGTTGAGACTCAGGTTATACTCCTCAAACGACGGTGAAATTTCCAGACGACCGCCCACCTTCTTGCCGCACTTCAGGGAGTAGTTCCCCACCCACCAGGGTTTACCCATGGGCTTTATAACGTTGATATACAGATACTCGGGATCCGGAGGCTCCGCGGCCAGTTCAAACACGCCTGCCAGAGCGCTGGAGAGATTATATCGGGTGGAGAGGTTAAATATGGGGAAAGGCTTACCCTCTTTAGCGTTGGGGTCAACAGCCTTAAGTTTCATCATAACCATGGGATCGTAGTTCTCGTCCGGGGATACGAAGTAGTAAGCCAGTCCACCCTTTAAAGAGAGGGAGAGGCCGGGAATTCCCTCAAAGGTAAAGGTACGGTTCAGGTCGGCCTGAGCGACCTGGAGGTTGGGAAGCATATGGTTCCTTATGGTGTCGGTCATCATCATAGGCTTTATCTTGTTGTAGGCCCACCACTTTCTGTAGAAGACCTCGTACCCGAAGAGGGAGAAGTTGGGATTAGTGATGCCGGCGTTAACGACGTAGGCGTCCGTACTCATAAACATCATACCGAGGGACTGACGCAGCTCGTTGGTCATGTAGTGGTGGAGGGTGTTGAAGTAGAGCTTGTGGCCCATGTAGGCGACGTGTCCCCCGATCTGTTTACTGAATATCTCGTCCATGAGGAGGTAGGGGAACAGAACCTTCTGGTAATAGTTGGCAAGGAGACCGTAGTTCAGAAGTCCTTCCATGGCCTTACCGTTAAAGGTGGCTTCTACAACGCGGTAGGACAGGTTGTTGGCACCGGCGAAACTATCCGGAATGTAGGGGTATATCTCCGTTATACCCTTACCGGCAACGTCGGCGTAACGCTCGTCTTTGTAGTTGCTACCTACGGTGTAGGGTGTACTCTGGGTAAACCTCAGGTACAGTCCCTGGTTGAACCCTTCAAAGGAGAAGCCAGCATCCCCACCGGTGGAGGCGAGAGCGTTCCCCATCAGGAAAGCTCTCAGAGTAGGCTCTCTCGGAGGTATCCGCCTCTTCACTATCACACCACCGCCGAGACCGGTGAAGTTAGACGTGGAGGTGGTCTTTACCTGCATCACGGAGACCTCAAGAGGGTTTATGCGGACGGTCGGGGCGTCCATCCTGTTGGGACAGGCGTTATAGAACCTCTCGCCGTCTATACTGACGGGGACGTCGTGGCCCTTGAATCCGGAGACGTAGACGTCGGCGCTGAACTCCGGTCCTTTCCTTATGATATCTATTCCGCTCTTCTCAAGTACGCGGAAAGGGGAGGTCTTGGTGTAGGTCATCTCCTCCGTCCATCGCGTCTCGTCGCCTATAACGACGACGGGCTTACCACGGTACACGTACGTCGTATCAATCTCAAGGTCCGTTTCAACAAGAAGAACGAACAGCATAAGAAGGTAGTATATCCCGGAAAATTAACGGATTTGCACTATAAAATTAAGTACTACGCCGTTTAGAAAGATCGGGTGTCCACAGATTTCAGGAACCTGTCGTAGAGTCGCACGATATCCCTCTCAACCTTCACTATGGTATCCAGAAGGACGATGAGGCGGATGCGATCCTCGTGTAACGGGGAATCCAATCTGTTTATGAGATGATCCGAAATACGGTAGTACATCTCGTACATGTACTCCGTCGCCTCCTCAATATCCGAAAGGATAGAGAGAACAGAGGTATCTAACATGCTCGCCCTCTCCCCGATAAAGATCTGACCGCTCAACCCCCTTCTCGGCAGAAAGACGAAGATCCCGCCCGTATCCGAGAACCTGGAAAGCAAAGCTGAAAGAGGCGTCCTGTCCCACGGTTTCACCTTCAGGAACTTACGGAGCAGTATCGTATGCTCGTTTAAAGCCTTTTCTATTTCCTTCCTGTTTTCACGCACGTTCTCCGCCAGTATTCCCAGCGCCCTGTTCAGAAACTCGCGGTTCTTCCTCCTCTCACGCCATCTATCAATCAGGAGGGCAACGAATACACCCAGAACGACCACCACGAAGTCCTTGACAAAGACTAACAACCAGTCCATACCTATCGTTTACATTCTAAGGGGGCAATCGGTTTTCCCTTTACTCCACCTTATCCGAAGTACGGCATGGCAGCGTAATACTCCTCCGGAGGTACGGTCTTTAACCTCCCGACGGCCTCCCTTATGGGCATGCCCCTCTCAACGTACCCCCCGTACGCCGTCATACATCCGAACCGCCCCTCCTCAATCAACTCAAAGGCGAAATGCCCCATCTCGTGGGCCATGAGGCGGTCGTAAGCCGTGGGAGTCCCCCCCCTCAGGACGTAACCTATCTCAACGAACCTCGTCTCTATATCCAGCTCCCTAGCTATGTACCTCTGGAGGTATATGCCCACGTTCTGCTCTCTCTGACGGGCGTACCGCACACCCTCTGCAACGGCTACTATGCTGAAGCTCTTCCCCATCCTCTTCCGTCTGAGAATATATTCCAGTATCTGTCTCTCGCTCATGGGAAACTCCGGTATTACCATCACGTCTGCACCGGAGGCCATCCCGGCGTACAGGGTTATCCACCCCGTGTGCCTGCCCATAAGTTGAACCACGAAGACCCGACGATGAGATTCAGCGGTCGTATGCAGGCGGTCTATCAGGTAGGTCGCGACGTCAACGGCCGTATTGAAGCCTATGCTCTCCGTCCCCCATACGTCGTTGTCTATGGTCTTGGGGATGAACACCACCCTGCCCCACATCTCCTGAAAGGCGTGGGCTATGTGCAGAGAACCGTTTCCACCGATAACGATCAGGGCGTCCAGATTATCCAGAACGGCTAACGCCCTGTCCACGTCCTTCCGCGATTTCAGGGGGTTGAAGCGGGAGGTTCCGAGTATCGTTCCGCCCATGGGGAGGATGCCGCTTACGTCCCTTGCCTTCAGAACCCTGTAATCTCCGTTCACGACCCCTTCCCACCCGTTTTTAAAACCCCATACCTCCACCCCTCGCCGGAGGGCGAGCTTTACGAACGCCCTTATGGCGGCGTTGAGACCCGGACAGTCTCCACCCGATGTGAGTATACCTACCCTTCTAACTCTACCCATGAAGGGGGGATTCTACAGGATTTTATGGGAAAAGTGTCGGCTTTACAATAGCAACCGTAATGCGGCGCAGGAAGTTTTACATAAAGACGTTCGGCTGCCAGATGAACGAGCTGGACAGCGAGATGGTGAGGAGGATGTTGGAGGAGAGGGGGTACGTTTACACGGACAACCCGGACGAGGCCGACGTCGTACTTCTGAACACCTGTACGGTGAGGGAGAAGGCAGCCCGTAAGGCGAAACATCTGGTGAGGTACTTCAGTAAACGGGAGAAAACAACCGTGGTGATGGGATGCCTTGCCCAGCAGGAGAAGGAGAACCTTCTCAAAGAGGGTGCGGATCTTGTGGTGGGTACGAGGGCCTTCGTTGAGATACCGGATCTCCTTGAGTCTATAGGCCGGCAGAAGGTGGTGTGCGAGGATATAGGTCTGCACTACAGGGTAGACAGGGAAGTCTATCCGGGGCAGTACTCGGCCTACGTGAGCATACAGTACGGTTGCGACAACTTCTGCACCTTCTGCGTCGTCCCCTATACGAGGGGTAGAGAGTACTCCCGCCCTGCCGGGGAGATCGTGGCCGAGGTCCGCAGGCTTGACGCGGCCGGTGTAGTGGAAATCACCCTACTCGGGCAGAACGTCAACAGTTACTTTGATGGCAGGTACGACTTTGCCGACCTTCTCATGATGGTTCAGGACAACGTTAAAAACGTCAGGCGTATAAGGTTTACGAGTCCGAACCCGCGGGACTTCTCCTACAAGGTCCTTAAGGTAGTGGCCGAAAGCGACGTGATAACCCCATGGATACACCTCCCCCTTCAGTCGGGGTCGGACAGGGTACTCAAACGTATGAACAGAGGGTACAACCGCAGCGAGTACCTTGAGCAGGCCGCCATGATCCGGGAGATGATGCCCTTCGGCACCATAACGACCGATATAATCGTGGGCTTTCCGGGGGAGACCGACGAGGATTTTGAGGCGACTCTGGACGTGGTGAGAAGGGTGAAGTACGACGGAGCCTACATGTTCATATACTCCCAGAGGCCGAACACTCCGGCCGCCTTTTACAGGGATCAGCTCCCCTACGACGTGAAGGTGGAACGTCAGAGGAGGCTTATTGAGGAGGTGAACAGGGGTATCTTAGAGAGGAGGAAGATCTTCGTCGGGAGGGAGGACGAAGTCCTCATAGACGGCCCCAGCAGGAAGAATCCAAGCGAGTCCGCCGGCAAGCTCTTCAACGGCCTGACCGTGACCGTAAAGGGAAGGTTCCGTCCCGGAGAGTTCGTACCCGTCCGTATAGTGGGTATAAGTGGTCTGACCCTCAAGGCCGAACCTCTGAAGGTGGAGGCTACGGTTTGAGGTACGCGCTGTTCTTTCTTCCAGTAATGTTTTTACTCTCGTGTGCAAAGAAGGTTCCTCCTCCGGGAAAGGGGGAGTTCCGCGGTCCTAAGGTGATACTGTTCTCACCGGAGAACGGGGATACGGTGGGGGATACCCTCAGAGTCTACGTCTACGCCGAGGACTCCTCGGGCCTCACTGCCTTCGTAATAAAGAGGCGTTCAAAGGTTATAACCCTCATCCCGGTTAAGGGTAGATCTTACTCCCTTGATACCTTCCTGGTCCTTGAAAGGGAGGGGGAGACGCTTCTACCCGACACCCTTGAGATAGGGGCCAACGACCGCTGGGACAACCACTCCGGCATAAGGGTGGAGGTGTACACCTACCGCCAGGCGAGGGACACGTCGGTTCAGGATAAAGGGAAGGAAGGCGGAAAGTAAATTTGCTAAACCTTACAATACTTACAGTTCAATCGGGTAAACCGTCCCATCTCCAGCCTTAGAATAGGGTAAGTATGACGGCAAAAGAGATAAAAGACAAGGCGATACTGGTTCTCATACTGAACCTTCTGATTCCGGGTCTCGGGCATCTCATAGCCTTTAATGAGATAGCCGAAGCGCTGAAGAGGACGGGAAAGAATCCCGGAGCCGATCCGGATGCGATAAAGAGGAACGGCATCATACAGCTGGTACTCTACCTGGCCGGCTTCATAACCTGCGGAATCACGTCCATAGTAGCGTGGGTGTGGTCCTTCATCATAGATACCCTCATGAACTACTACGGCGCCATGACATCCGTACCGGAAGAGGGATGAGTTCGCCCGTCCCTTAGAGGCAGAGGGGGGAAGTTCCCCCCTCTTTTTATTCGCACTTGGAGTAGCCGCAGTTCTTACACATCCAGCATCCGTTTTCGTTTACCATCCTCTCACCGCACTCCGGACAGAACACACCCTCAACCACGTCCCCGTCCTCCCTTACGGCCTCCACCTCGTACCTGACGTCCTTATCGGACGTGAGCCTGACGACGACCCCTATAGGCGGCTTCTCGTTCTCCTCAACGATGGGGAGGTTCCCGCTCTCAAGGAAGGTCTCTAACGCCCTCGCTATGGCGTCGGGGACGGACCACACGAGACTGCCATCGGGCTGGCGCACAGGGGACGAGGACTTTATTCCCCTCAACTGATGTATTATGGCGTCCGGGGAAACGTTGGAGCGGAGGGCGAGGGATATGAGGCGGCCTATGGCCTCGGACATAGCCATGAGGGAGGATCCGGACTTACCGAGATGTATGAAAACCTCCTTCGGCCCGTTTTCACCGTCCGTGTTCACGGTTATGTAGACCGTACCGAGTTCTGTCTTGAACTTGTAGGTCTTGCCCACCATAACCATGGGCCTGGGTTTGGGGGATATCTTCTGCTTGACGGGAACAACCGCCTTCTCCTTATCTTCAGGCTCCTTTTTGCTCTCGGTTATGAGTATGCCCTCTCTGGATCCTTCACGGTATACGGTTACACCCTTAAGGCCCGCCCTCGCAGCCATGGTGTATATACGCCCTATCTCCTCCGGAGTGGTCTCCCTCGGCAGGTTTATGGTGGAGGATATGGCCTGATCTATGTGCTTCTGGATGGTGGCCTGCATCAGCACCCTCTTCTCCGGATCTATCTTATGGGCGGTTATGAAGAATTCTGGGAACTCCTCCTCGTCCATTTCCTCCTTCCCCATCATCTCCATGTACTGGCGGGCGAGGGGGTGGTACACCCTGAACTCACCCTTAGAGAGGCTCTCCGCCCTCCTTACGTAATAGAGGGCGAATATCGGTTCTATGCCAGAGGACGTGCCGGCGAGGAGGGAGCCAGAGCCTACGGGCGGAACGGTCAGGTAGGCGACGTTCCTCAGACCGTACTTCTCAATCTTTTCAAGGAGTTCGCCGTCAAAGTCGGCGAAGAAGGGGTTATCAAGGTGCTTACTACCGTCGTAGTCGGGGAAGGTACCCCTCTCTATGGCCAGGTTTACCCCCTCGTCGTAGGCGACGTGCTTTATCCAGCGGAACAACCTATCCACGAACTCTATCGCCTCGTCGCTGTCGTACCGAAGGCGGAGTTTGGCCAGCATGTCCCCCAGACCGGTGAACCCCATCCCTATCCTCCGGCGCCTGTAGGAGGCCTCCTTCTGGCCGGGGAGTGGCTCCCTGTCAAGGTTGTAGTCGTTTACGTTATCAAGGAAACGGACGTTGTACCGGAGGGCCTTCTCAAGCGCCTCGTAGTCTATCCGGGCGTTTTCCGTGAAGGGGTCAAGGACGAAGGCGGAGAGGTTCACGTTGGAGAGGTTGCAGGCTCCGTAAGGTTCAAGGGGTATCTCGGAACAGGGGTTGGTGCTTATCACGGGAGCAGTGTACCACCCGGTGTCGTACCTCTTTACGTTGGACCAGAGGATTATACCCGGTTCGGCGGAGGCCCAGGCGTTGTTTATTATCATGTTCCAGAGTTCACGGGCGGGCATCCTCCTCTCTATCCGCTTTACCTCCTCGCTCTCGTAGGACATCACCCAGACGTCGTCCCTCTCCACGGCCTCTATGAGCTCGTTGGACACCTTTACGGATATGTTGGCGTACCTGACCTTACGCCTTTCGGGGTCGTTCTTCACGGTTATGAACTCAGGGACGTCGGGGTGGGTGTCGTCTATGGTTATCATGAGGGCCCCCCTCCTGCCCTGTTGGCCTATCGTCCCGGTCACGTGGGAGAAGAGGTCCATGAAGGAGACGGCACCGGTGGAAAATATGGCGGCGTTGTTGACGGGAGCGCCTGCCGGCCTGAGTATGGAGATATCTATCCCCACTCCCCCTCCCCTGCTGTACGTTTTAGCCATTTCCCTCGCGGCATCAAATATCCCGTCTATGGAGTCTTCCTTTATGGGGATGACGTAGCAGTTCTTCAGGGTGACCCTGCGGGGATTCCCGGCTCCGAACATGATCCTGCCACCGGGTACCACCTTGAAGTCCTTCAGCATCCAGTAAAACCTCTCCTCCCAAACCCTGCGGCTCTCCTCATCCTCCTCTACGGAGGCTATCTCACGGGCCACCCTCCTCCACATCTGCTCCGGGCTGTCCTCCAGTACGTTCCCTTCGTAATCCCTGAGGGCGTACTTGTCAAGGAAGACGCGGGTCCGCAACTCGTCCCCGTTGAACCATTCTTTGACCCGATTAAAAAGTTCGCTGTCGTAGTCCTTCCTCGCTGACATAACGTGGGTAGTCTTAGGTTGAACCGTTCCACCTTTCAACCGGTCGGAAACCTTTAAAGTATTGCTCTGGATACCCCTCTGCAAAAATATACCCACTTAAGGCCTGCAACTCCGTACTTGCCGTCATCTTTAAACTCTACGGATGAGCCGGGAAGAGGCGATAGCGCTCGTTAGAAAGCACGTGAGCAAGCCCAACCTCGTGAAGCACATGATAGCCGTGGGCGGGATAATGAGGGCGCTGGCCAGACACTTCGGAGAGGACGAGCATCGCTGGGAGCTGGCGGGCATCCTCCACGACCTTGACTACGAGTACACGAACGAGAACCCTGAAAATCACCCGGAAATGGGTGTTCGTATGCTCAGGGAGATGGGGTTTGACGACGAGGAGATCCTGCACGCCATACTCGCCCACAACCGGAAGGTTCCTTTTGAGACCCTTATGGATAAGGCCCTCTACGTGGCGGACCCGACGAGCGGCTTCATAGTGGCAGCCGCCCTCATAAGGCCAGAGAAGAGTCTGGACGCCGTGGACGTACCTTTCCTTATGAGGAGGTTCAAGGAGAAGGGCTTCGCACGGGGTGCGAGCCGGGAGCAGATGCGGATGTGCGAGGACATGCTCGGCCTGAAGTTAGAAGATTTTTACGCCATAGCCCTTGAGGGTATGAAGGAGGTCAGGGAAGACCTGGGCCTTTGAGGAATTTTCGTCTTCCGTCTTTATAATAGGCGTTGGATGAAAAACCCGCTGATTTGAATACTTTGAAGGAGAATCTCGGTGAGGTTAACGCCCCGCTTGAGGTGATTGAGGAGTGGAGGGATAGTACGAGAGAGGATCTGTTCCATACCCTTGAGGAGAAGTTCGCCCGGAGACTTGCGGAGGAGATAGGGAAAATAGCATGAAGGCCGATCTTATAAAGTGGATGTTCATCTTCCGGGTATCTCAAACGCCGGTGATAGTAGGGGTTATATTTGCCCTTATGAGGTTTTTGGGATGAGAGGAAGGATCTTTGAATTCTTTGCGTTTTCTTTCTTGAGTGCCGCTCTCTTGGTTTCTGGGGACGATTTTCTAAAGGCGGAGGATGGGGAGAAGAGGGTATCACTATGGAGGATTTAGTTAATGCATTCAAACACGGTGGTCCAGGAAGTTATAGCGTGACCGTTTTTGATGCTGAGGGCGTTATGAACCAATTACGTTGATACTCATCGTCAAATCATCTCCAGTATGGACGGATTGGAGATGGCGGTGGATTCCCGGTATTTTTGACTCCCTCAGGTCCCCCTCGCCGGGTGTCGGGACGTGAACCCCATCAGAAACTTCTGACAACCCAGCCCCTTCCGGGATATATCTCGTAGCCTACCTTGAGGCTGATCGGAACGTCCGAGAACAGTACGAAGTCAAAGCCCAGAAGGGCCTGTACGCGGGGTACGTCCGATCTGAAGGGCAAGTTCTGGAACCCCACGAGGAAGCCGGAGTAGTGGAAGTAGTCAACGGATAGGCCCGGGTAGACGCGGGCGAGGGCCAGAACGGAATAAAAGGCCCACGGAGAGGGCGGTATGAGGCTGACGTTCAGGTCGGGAAAACGGGGGGAGAAGATATCGGGGTAGATCTCCAGAGAGGCCATAACTACCGTATCGGCGTATATCGTACCCGACGGCAGGACGTAGGGGGAAACGGACCTGACGTAAGGCAGGGCGAAGAGGTTAAAACGGAGGTTGAAAAGGAGGCCCTTACGGTAGGCCAGTACACCCGACAGCTCGTATCCGGGTCCTCCCGAATACATAACTCTGCCGTTGAGAGCGAAGCCGTCGGATAGAAGACCCGTCGTTCCCTTGTAGGAGTAGAGGCGGGATATCCCCGCCCCCAGACCGATGGCCCAAACCACCGTATCCGGTCCGATACCCGTGAAGGCGACCCCTGAGACGTACTCCCTGCCGTCAATATGGTTGAAGGGGAACAGGACGGAAGGTTCTATCTCAACCGAGTAGTCCAGAACTTCCATCTTCGTATCGGTTATACCTCCGGCGTTGACGTTGAGACCGAGAGTAGGGCGGAGGCCGTCGTAAACGTAGGAGAGGGCAGCCCCGTGGCCAAATGTGGTATCCCCATTATGATTATCAATAGCAATACCGCCCACGTATCCGAAGGTGTAGGCGTGCCTGTAGAGTACGTCTGCGCCGGCCGTAAAGAACCCGGCCTGATAGCTCTCTACTCCGATAAAGGGATCCGAGAAGGCCAGAAGCACGGGATGCCAGAACTTGGGGAGGAGGTGGGGCAGGGG
>WFXS01000037.1 GCA_015490465.1 Caldifarciminota bacterium | reverse complement strand
TTAAGGCGGTCAGTGGGGCGGGCGATTATCTTCGTTGTGCCGGCGTTGATGGGAACGCTTTTGAGGGTTATCAGGCCCTCTTGCTCAAGGCGGCGCATCAGGTTCATGGTGGAGTACGGGGGATATAGAGCAGCGACCCCAAGGGCTTCGTCGTCTGGTCTATCTTCGTTTGTTAGTATCCTGTACACGATGCGGCGGAGTATGGCGGAGTGCCGGAAGGCGTCTTCAAATGAGAGTTCTCCAGCCATCCACTGCTTCAATACGGCGTATTTTCGCTTCATGCGTTGGCCTCCTCGTATAGAGCCTTGAGCCTCTTTAGAAGGCGTTCAACGAGGAGTTGCCGGGCAGGGCGATTGTGGAGTTGGTTTATAGCCTTCTCAAGTTCGTTTAAGAGCTTCTGAGTGGGGAGGAATTTCACTCTTTGGGGGCCTACCCAGACCATCCGCAAATAGCCGGCATCTTTAAGGCTTTTGAGGGTGCGACGTATTGTTTGGTCTTTGTTAGAGGTGGGTTTTACCGGGATCGTGCCGCCACCTACCACTGTGTACAGGGCCGTTATCAATACTTTGCTGTGGCTACGAGTAAGAGCATTCTTAAGGGTTATATCACCTTCCCGGATCTGCTTAACGATCACGCTCATGGTCTACCTCCTTAAAAGGGTAGATCTGCATCGGCGACCTTGGGGGGCGGTGGGGGTACGGTCCGGGCTTCCTTCTCTGTTTCTGCTCTCAGGTCTTCCTCTATCTTCCGCATCGTGGGTTCATATATGAACTGAAGGAACTGGTGAGCGTACTGGGTGATCTCCTCTATGGTGGGGACCCTGCCAGTTTGGATATGGATGAGACCGGCATATTCTAACGCCCTGTGTAGGGCGTTCATCCTTGTGATACGGGCATCCCTGCTGCCCGCCAGTCGCTCTGCTTCCTGAAGGATCTCCCTCTTGTTCATGTTTACCTCCTCCTACCCCCCTTTTCAGGTCTATAATATTTGCCACACAAAAGGAGGTAAAAAACCATGGCATACGTTATAACCGAACCCTGTAAGGGCGTAAAATCTGCGGAGTGCGTCAACGTATGTCCCGTTGACGCTATACATCCCCGTCCCGACGAGCCGGACTTTGAGAGCGTGGATATGCTCTACATCAACCCCGACGAGTGCATAGAGTGTGGCGCTTGCGCCTCCGTATGCCCGGTCAACGCCATCTTCCACGAGGCCGACGTCCCCGAGGAGTACCAGGAGTACATAGAGATAAACGCCAAGTACTTCCAGTAAAGGCTTAGGGGGGGGACTTCGGTCCCCCCCGTTTTCGGTGACGGTGTATGTTCGCTGAAGGGAAACTTTTTGGTCATAAGGGGCAGCGGGTATCCGAGAGGGAGGAGAAGGGGAAGCGTGGCCCCTCAGAGGGAAGCAAGTACAGGTTCGCCGTAGGACTCTCCGATCAGGATAAGCCGGGAACCGTAGGGTTTCAGGCGGTCAACAGGGCGCTGGATATCCTCGGAGCGGAACCTTCTATGGCCTTCGTGGCCATATCCAGAGCGTACGAGGAGAACCGCACCACCGTCCTCACGAGTATAAGGAACGTTATCGGAGATATCCCCGTTATAGGCTCAATAGTTCCGGATCCTATAGTTCACCGGGAGGGAGTAACGGAGGGCAGGGTTGCCGTGGCCCTGTGGGCTGCGGACGAGGATGTGGAGATACGGGCCCACAGGATCAAGATACACAACGTACCCGACGAGGAGATCCGGGAGATCCTCCTGAAGAGCTTTGAGGGGGGTGGAGATAAGAGGTTCCTCAACGTCTTTGGGGTCGCTCCGTACTTCTTTGAGGGGATAGGGGACAGGCTTGAGAACGTCTTCCTATCTCTCAGCGAGTACATAGACCTCGCCGTTGTGGGAGTAATGGGAGGGTACTCTCCGTCGCCGTGGTCCATACTCGTGGGTGACGAGTTCCTCTCCAGCCACATC
The DNA here is from genome assembly GCA_015490465.1 of Caldifarciminota bacterium. GTDB lineage: Bacteria > Hydrothermota > Hydrothermia > LBFQ01 > LBFQ01 > JAADCS01. The sequence goes on along the minus strand of WFXS01000037.1, from coordinate 28,907 downwards.
GCCCTGCTCATCATAAGGAGCAACCACCCTCTCGGCATATTCTTCGCCTACGGCTTCCATCCCCTCGTTCCCATGGAGATAACCCGCGCTGAGGGGAACTACATCGTTGAGCTGGATCACTCCCCGGCCCATGAAGTGCTTACCGATATACTTTTATCCCGTGGAATAAATGGGGCCGACCTCAAGGACAGATCCAAGTTGCGGAAGATCCTCTCCCGCTTCCAGATAGCCCTGCCGGATCCGGCGGCTGCGGGCAGGTTCAAGGCCATAACCATCAAGGATATAACCCACAGGGGGATAGAGGTGAGCATAGGTACGGTTGAAGGGTCCACGGTCTGGCTGATGGAAGCCGACAACGTGGAGGTCCTGAAGAGTACCGTTAAAGGAGCGATGAGGTCCCTCGCCTCGCTCAAAGGCTCGCGCGCGGCCGGTATGATCTTTTTTGAGAACCATCTGCGTATAAAGGCCCTCGGAGAGGACATCAAACGGGATACGGAGGGGTTGAAACAGGCCATTCCCCTTCCTTTCCTCGGTTTACCGTCCGCGCAGGAACTCGTCATACACCACACCGTACTATCCGGACTCCACAGTGGCGTTGCGGCCGGGATGCTCTTCGCCAACTCCCCAGAGAAACAGCCTTAAAATACTATAACGGAGGGAAAATATGAACCAGCAGGTAGAAGCAATCCTCAAACAACTGGTAAAGCGGAACCCACAGATTAAATCTGTGGCGGTGGTTAACTTTGAGGGCATCCTCATCGCATCCCTGCTATTCCCCGGCACGAACGAGTCCTCCTTCGGCGCCATGTCCGCCGCCCTACTCGGCCTCGGTGAACACGCTCTGAAGGAGATACAGGGGGGTGAGCTCCGGGAGATATACGTCAGAGGCAGCGACATGATGCTCATCATCGTGGGCATAAGCGACGTGGGCGTGATAGCCATAACCGTAGACTCCGACGCTCCTCTGGGGGTAGTACTCATGGAGGTAAGGAGGACGGCCAACAGCCTCGCCAAGATCCTCTCCCAGAAGCAGGACCTCTCCGAGATACTGGGATCCGACCTCTCCATCTTAGAGGGCTTCTCCTTCAAGGACATCATAGGCGAAGAAGAGTAGGTATGGTTATAGACGTCACGAAAAAAGAGATAAACGTAAAGATAGTGTACTACGGCCCCGCCGTCAGTGGCAAGACCACGAACCTCCTCATCATCCATAAGAGGCTCAAGCCGGAGCATCGGGGAGAGATGGTCTCCATAGACACGAAGGGAGAGAGGACGCTCTTCTTTGACTTCCTTCCCGTAGAAGTCAAGATCGGCGGAGGCTTCAAGGTGAGGTTCCATCTCTATACCGTGCCGGGTCAGTACTTCTACAAGACCTCGCGTAAGCTCGTACTCCGGGGTGCGGACGGGATCGTCTTCGTGGCCGACTCCCAGAGAAGCAGGGTAAAGGACAACAAGATAATCTGGGACGAGATGATAGAGTTTCTAAAGAGCCAGAACACGTCCATAAACGACATACCCATCGTACTCCAGTACAACAAGAGGGACCTGCAGGACATCCTTAGCGTTGAGGAGCTCAACGCCCTGTTCGGAGGTGGGAAGTTCCCCTACTTTGAGGCCATAGCCGTACAGGGTAAAGGGGTGTTTGAGACTCTGGATACCATATCCAAGAACGTCCTGCGGAGCGTCCTCCAGAAAGCTAAGGTATGATACCTTTTAAGGAGTTCCTGTCCGTACTTCAGGAACCGGCCTTTATAGTGGATAGGGAACGTACGATACTTGAAACGGGGGAAGGGGTGGGTGAGATGGGCTACAGGGGAGACTATCTCAGAGGTAAGAGTATAGAGAGCATAGTGGCTCCCCCTTTCAGGAGGACGCTTGAGGCCATGCTGGACACCGCCTTCCGTCTGGGGAGAATTACGACATCAAAGGTGGATATCCTTAACGCCTTTGGTGAGAGCGTTCCGGTGGAGGTCAGGGTAAGTCCGATAGAGGATAAGGGGAGAGTGAGGTTCTTCGTAATATTTTACCCTGTTAGCAACTTGAACTACGAGGTTCTGGATAAGATCGGTGTCCCCATATGGACTTTGAACCGCAAGGGTACGCTTATCTTCTACAACGAGGCCGCCCGGAAGATCCTGCCCCACCTGAGAAGTCCGCTTCTGAAATCGGGGCAGGAGGTGGAGGTGGAAGGTGTGGAGTTCACTGTTAGAGTTTACGATGTGGTGGACGGATTCAACAGGGTAAAGATGGTCGCTTTATCCGCCGTATGCTCCGAGTACAATCCCTACATTAAGCGTTTTGCCGTTGCCGGCATACTGTCGGCGCTGGCGGCCCATGACGTTAAGAATGCTATAGCGTCCCTATTACTGCTCTCGGATCTAATTGAGGACGAATCGCTTAAAAATAAGATTCACAGCGGTATTATGAGGGTTTACCGGATACATAAGCGGATACTAAACCTCGCCCGTGGAAGGCGTGAGGTGAGCAGGGTTCCGCTCAGGGAAGTTCTAGACGAGGTTAAGGAGGATCTGCGGTCCAAACTCTTACGGAAAAACGTTGAGATAGTATCCAATTTCCCCGAGAACTTTGAGGTTGAAACGGACAGGGATGCCCTTTACGAGATACTGTTAAATCTCATTTCAAACGCTATTGACGTTTCAAGCCCCGGCGGCAAGGTGGTTGTTTCGGCGGGGCTATCCCACGACCTCTCATTTGGAAAGGTCAACAAGTACGTCAGCGTGAGGGACTTCGGTCCCGGAATACCCCCGGATAAGGTGAACAGGATATTTGACCTGTTCTTCACGTCCAAGAAGGAAGGGTCGGGTCTCGGCCTGTTTATAGTTAAGACTTTAAGCGAGAACATCGGTGTCAAGCTCTCAGTGAAGAGCGAACCCGGAAAGGGTACGGAGTTCATCTTACTTTTCCCTTCAAATGAGGTTGAGGAGTCTCCAGAGGTGTCTAAGTCTGGATCTGTGGGATCTAACTGAGCTCGCCTCAAGGGTACTCGGAAGGAGTAAAGCCGGTCTCTTAGTTGAAGACCTGAGTCCGTCAGAGGTTGAACGTCTTCTCCGGGCCATATTTTCCCATCCGGGAGGGTACCCGGTTCCCTATATTACGAGGGAGGTGAGCTTTTACGGCAGAACGTTCTACGTTGATGAGAGGGTACTCGTGCCGAGGAGCGAGACGGAGGAACTTGTTGATATCGTCCTCTCACTGGGGGTACGCCCGCGGAGGATAGTGGACGTGGGTACGGGAAGCGGTGTAATCGGCATAACCCTCAAACTCCTGTTCCCCGAAAGTACCGTAATACTCACGGACGTATCCTTAGACGCTCTGCGTGTGGCCCGGGTAAACGCCCTCCGCCATGGAGCGGACGTACTCTTTGTAAACACGGACCTCCTTTCGGGCCTGAGGGGAAGGTTTGACCTCATAGTTAGCAACCCCCCCTACGTTCCGGATGACGAGATAGGGAAGTACGACAGGAGAGTACTTTACGAGCCGCGTACCGCCCTTTCGGGAGGGAAAACGGGATTTGAGATAACGGGGAGACTGATAGACCAGGCTCTGGCTCTCCTTGAGGCGGGAGGTTATCTGATAGTTGAGAGCGATCCCCGGCACTTTGACAGGTTCCCGGAGGGTACGGAGTTCCGGGGCAGGTTCGCCATAATCGGGAAGTAGACGTCCGTAGAATACGGAGTGTTAGGTTTTGTGGTGGGCGTTATAACCGTGGAGGGGCGGGTTGTGGACAGCCTTGAGGGGGCCATTCCCTACGCCGTGGTCAGGGTTCCGGAGATAAGGAAGGGTACGTACGCCGACGAGCGGGGATATTTCAAACTAATACTGCCGGACGGGAGATGGAGGATAGTCGTGTCTGCCGTGGGCAGGACACCGGATACCGTGGTAATCTCCGGACGGGACACCTTAGTTTCGCTTAAGGTCGTACTCAGGCCCTCACCCATACGGGCGAAGGAGATCGTGATAACCGCGAAGAGGGAGGAGTTCCGTAAGGGGACGGTGGAGCCTTTCAAGTTTGAGGCCGAGGTAATAAGGGATCGCCCCAGCTTTCTCACTTCGGACGTTCTCAAGGCCATTCAGGACGTCCCCGGCGTGGCGATGGCGGCCGACTTCTCCTCCAAGTTCTCCGTCAGGGGAGGGGGACCTCAGGAGAACATCGTACTCTTTGACGACGTGCCGGTGTTCAACCCCTACCACATGGCGGGCCTCTTCTCCGTATTCATAAGCGACGCCCTTTCGGGCTTCACGTTCTACAGGTCCAACTTCCCCGCCCGTTACGGAGGCGTTCTGTCCTCTATACTGGACGTTCAGGTAGCAGAGCCTGACAGCACCCACGGTAGCGCATCTATCAGTTTCCTCGCGTCTCAGGTGTTTCAGACTTTCAAACGGGGGAACTTCGGGGGACTGGTGGCCCTCCGCAGGTCCTACTTTGATATAACGGCGAAGTGGTTCGGGTACGACCTCCCCTACCACTTCTATGACGGTATCGCCAAAGTTTACTGGGACGTGAAACCCTCGTGGCGGCTCTCCCTCGCCGTACTTCAGGGGGACGACGTCCTTGACCTCTACTTCCGGACGGCCCACCTGTACGCCTCATGGGGAAACACCGTCCTCTCCCTCAGGAGCAGGGCGGTTATAGGGGAAAGGTGGGTAAACCTGACCACCTTCGGCCTCACCCTCTTCAGGGACCGCATATCCTTCGGTTTCAAGGATCAGACCATAGTTTCCATAACCGCCCCCATGAACCTCGGAACCTTCAGATCACAGATGAGCAGCATAACCGACGAGAGGGAGATAAGAGCTGGCTTCTCCGTAGAGCCGGGATGGGGCGGTGTGGAGCAGGACTTCTTCGGCATGAAGTACGAAGATAAGGGAAACACGGTCGTGTCGGCCGTTTACGGGGAATACCTCCTCAAGCGGGGTGTATACAACCTCTCCATCGGTGGACGCCTGAACGCCTTCTACGCGTGGTTCCCCGGTGATATGAGCAGGTACAACGTCCTGTACGTCAACCCTGAGCCGCGGATAACCTTCCGTTACTTCCTGAGTCCGGACGTGGCTATAAAGGGCGGATGGGGTGTATTCCACCAGTACCACGTGGGTCTGAGTATGGGTGGGGGACAGCTCGGGGAGGTACTCTCCTCCTTCTACTACTGGACGTCCGTCTTCAGAGGGTGGGAACCCATGAGGGCTTTCCATTACTCCCTCGGTATCACAGGGATAACCGCGTGGGGGGACTGGGAGGTTGAGGCATTTTACAAGGATTATCCGTACGTACTCCTTGAGAATCCCACACCCGACATAAACGACATCTACGGCACGTTGTTCCGTAAGGGGAAGGCGTGGGCGTACGGGTTTGACGGTTACGTTCGCAAGGACGCTGGCAAGTTGAGGCTGTTGCTCTCCTACTCCTTCCTTATCGCCCGGATGAAGGTGGGGGATACCCTCCATCCCTCCCCGTGGGACAGACGCCACGCCGTGGTCTTTACCCTGAACCATCCCCTTCCGTGGAGTACGGTGGGAGGTCTCCGTTTCACCTACCAGTCCGGAATGCCCTATACGGGTGTAATAGCCCGGTACGACGTGTACTCCATGTACGATCCCGGTATAGGAAAGCCCATAAGGATAGGGACGAGGGAGATTTACAGCATACCCTACACCCTGAGGTACCCCCCTTACCACCGTATGGACGTTTACGTACGGAAGGACTTCCGTATAAGGAGGTTCAACGGGTACGTGTCCCTCTCAATAGTCAACGTTTACAACCGGAAGAACGTCTGGTTCTACATGTACGACTACACCAAAGATCCGCCGGTGAAGACGGCCTTCTACCAGCTCCCCGTATTTCCCTCCCTTGAATTTGGCCTCAGGTGGTAGAATCAACACCTATGATAAAGAACTTCAGGGAACTGCGAGAAAGGGCGAAGGGTATTCGGGGAAAGATCCTCGCCGTACCATGGGGTGTGGATAACTACTCGGTTAACGCAACGCTCAAGGCCTTAGATCTGGGGTTGGTGGATAGGGCGGTCCTTTACGTACCGGAAGGCAACGTTGAAGATGGCGAGGGAGTGGACGTGGTAAGGGTAAGTACGCCAGAGGAAGCGGCGGAGAGGGCGGTGAAGGACGCCCGTGAGGGGAAGGTACACGTGATAATGAAGGGCTTCCTTAAGACGGGGGTTCTACTGAAAGCGGTGTTGAACAGGGAGTGGGGGTTGAGGACGGGCAGGATCCTTTCGGATATACTCGTGGCGGAGGACCCGGCGAGAGATAGGGAAAGGCTAATCGGAATGACGGACGGAGGGGTGAACGTCCTTCCCGACGTGGAGGACCTCGTCCAGATAGTACAGAACGCCATAGACGCCTTTCACTCCCTCGGGTACGGAAGGCCGAAGGTCGCTCTGCTCTCGGCCGTGGAGTACGTGACGGATAAGGTACCTTCAACCCTGAAGGCGGCGGAGGTGGTTAACAGGTACAGGGAGGGGGAGATAAAGGGAGGCGCGGTTGAGGGCCCCCTTGCTCTGGACGTGGCCGTTTCGGAGGTGGCCGCTCGCAGGAAGGGGGTAAAGGGGGAAGTCGCCGGGAGGGCGGACGTTCTGGTCGTCCCCAACATAGAGGCCGGAAACATTCTGGGGAAGGCTTACACCTACTACGCACACGTACCCGTCGGCCACGTTATCATGGGCGCAAGGGTCCCTATCCTGATACCCTCAAGGAACGAGAGCGATGAGGACAAGCTGAACTCTATTGCGCTGGGCGTTCTGATTTCCGGATGGAGCGAAAACCTTTAATGTGGAGTTCGGTGAATTAGAGATAGACAACATCCGGGAGTGCCGTCGTTTTCTTCGGTAAACTGCGAATGAAGGTGGATAGCCGACATACTTACCCCATAGGTTTAACTTCTCCCTGCGTCTTCACATCTCTTCCACCTCACCGGTATCTCCTGAAGCTCCCTTTCTCGTCGCCGGTACCCTTTCCCGGCCTTCCCACCATAACGGTAACTCCTACGACCTCTTACCGGCTTAAAATAATGGCATGCTTGCGTTTCTCATTTCCGCACTCACCACGACTCCCTCCTCGGGTATAAGCATCGGTCTGGTAATAGGGGACCCGACCGGTGTATCCCTGAAATTCTGGGGAGTGGGAAGCAACACGGCTTTCCAGCTCCATGCGGGAGGGGGAGGTTTCTTCGCTCCGGCACACATAGCCGTATCCGGCTCAATCCTGTTCCATACCGCCCTGACCCGGCAGACCCCCATAAACGGTTACCTCGGCATAGGGGCGTACGTCGGTATGCACAACCGTAAGTACGGTGACGACTACGGTATCATGGGCCTACAGATGCCCTTCGGCCTTGAGTTCATCCTGAGAGAGGCTCCCCTTGACATCTTCATGGAGGTGCCTCCGATATTCTACTTTACCACGGACGGGGACGTGGGTTTTGGCCTCTCCATGGGTATAGGCCTTCGGTTCATACTGAGGTAGTATGGGCAGGATAACCACCCTCAGGGGGTTCCGGGATATATACGGCGAGGAGTGGGAGAAGTTCTGGAAGGTTTACGAGATCTTCAGGGAAGTCCTTGACCTCTTTAACTTCACGTGGATAGAGACGCCCGTACTTGAGCGTCTTGAACTCTTCGTCCGCTCCGTGGGCGAGGAGACGGATATCGTCCAGAAGCAGATGTTCGCCTTTAAGGATCGTGGGGGAAGGGACGTCGTTATGAGACCGGAGGGGACGGCGGGTGTGGTCAGGGCCTTCATAGAACACGGTATGGCTCCACCGAAGAAACTGGCCTACTTCGGCCCCATGTTCAGGGCGGAGAGGCCCCAGAGGGGAAGGTACAGGCAGTTCTACCAGATAGGGGCGGAGTTCATAGGGTACTCCGGATACCTATCCGACGTTGAGGGGATATGGTCCGCCTACCTTCCCCTTAAAACCCTCGGCATAGACGTGGAGGTCCTGGTAAACACACTCGGAGGAGCCGAAACCAAACGCAGGTACTCACGGGCGTTGAGGGAGTACCTGACGGACAGGGACGACCTCTGTGACGACTGCAAACGGCGAAGGGAGACCAACCCCCTGCGGGTTCTTGACTGTAAGATAGATGGCCCGAGGCTCAACCCTCCGGACATACTGGACTTCACGACGGACGAGGAGAGGGAGAACTTCCAGAAGACGCTGGAGAAGTTAAAGGAGATGGGGGTGCCGGTCCGCAGGGATCCGAACCTCGTAAGGGGCCTTGACTACTATACGGGTGTGGTGTTTGAGATAAAGGCGAAAGAACTGGAGGCCGCCCAGAGTACGGTTCTGGCCGGGGGACGGTACGACAACCTCGTCTCTGACCTCGGAGGAAAACCCACCCCCGCCTTCGGATGGGCGGCCGGCGTGGACAGGATAGTTCTGGTGTACGGTGGAGGGATAGAGCGGAGGCCCCTCTACTTCGTCGTAAGGACGTCGGAGGAGTTGAAGGAGTACGCCTTCTTCGTTCTGAACAAGCTGCGGGAGGAGGGGAAGCGGGCGGACATGCTGTACGAGGCCCGGAGCCTAAGGGCCCAGATGAGGTACGCCAACAGGGTGGGGGCCAGGTGGGTGGTAATAGTCGGTGAGGAGGAGTACGGTAAAGGCATGTACCGCCTCAAGGACATGGAAACGGGCGAGGAGAGTCTGGTACCCCTGTAGTCACCACTCAAACTCCACTATCTGGGCGTTCTCGCTGCGGTCAAAGGAGGATCTGACCTTAAAGGTTTCCAGAGCCTCATCGTAGGACTGAATGGCCTCGGAGATGAACAGAGGGTCCTCCCGGAGGTAGAACTTCACACTGTACACGGCGAAGAGTAGCCCCATAATACCACCCACCACGTAGGGGGAGTAAGGTTCCTCAACACCAACAAGCCTCTGGAAGTCGTTTTCGTAGAAGTTATGTACTTTCGCGACCGCTCTTCCTTCTCTGACCTCCTCCACCCTCCATAGACCCATACCCCAGTACTTCATACTTCCCATAATCGCTCTGAAGAGATCCTCGGGGGTTTCGGGGTCGCCGTAGGCTACCTTACCTATGGGTGTATAGTACAGGGTGACGAAGGTCATCAAAAACCCGGAGTATCCCGTAAACCGCAGGGTGAGATCGGCGGTGTTAAAATCCCCTTCCGTCAGAGCCTTCCATGTGGAGTAGGAGAAGTACTCGGTGGGGAAGTAGAGGAAGGCTGCCCTTTTCAGGCCACCGTAGGCCGACGGCACGTGGATGTTGCCGGTGTCATCGGCTTTGGGTATAGCCTTCCTTAACAGGTTCACCTTTTCCATGAAGTGGGGATCCTCTTCAGTATAGAAGCTTAATCCGGAGTAGTCCACATCGGGAAAGTCAACGGCGTAAGGTTTGACGCTGGGAACCATACGGCATACCGGATCCTGCATGGCCACGCACTCGGTCTCCTCAACGTACACGGTTCCCGGAGACTGGTTGAGAGCGACATCAAGGGCCGCAGCAAAGAAACCGCGCTGGAAGTTGCACATGGGTACGTCCGAAGCGGTGTGATGAACGTACAGGTAGGTCTGGGCTATAGGCGAGGCGATCAACTTTACGTCCTCCTTGCTTATCAGAGGCTTACCGTACCCCAGACTCACGAACATTATCTCAAGGAAGTTAAGGAAGTCCTCGGTACTCTTGAGGTTTAGAGATTCTCTTATCCTTCTGAGAACACGGTAATTAGCGAACAGGGAGGCCCTGTACAGCACGTCCGTACCCTCCGGATGGGAAGATCGTATAGCGTTCTCAAAGTACTGGTTCAGAAAGGCGGATCTGTAAGCGTACGGATAACCGTAAACCAGCGCCCTGCCGGTCTCCGCATCAAACTCTGCAAAATCAAGGCTGTGCTTTATCATTTTCTACAGATTAAAATGGATCTTAAGGCGTGTATAGAGATCCTCAGGGTGGGGGTACGATCTGACGTACCTGTGTATTTCCATGCGTAGCAGACTGCGGGGCTGATCCTTTATTTTTCTCATGACCTCCTCTACTATCTCAAACATCCTATTCCGAAGTTGGTTGATTTCTTTTATTACCCTGTCGGGAGGGGATACCTGTATCCTGCAGGGATAAATACCTCCGTCCCTGCTCCTGAAAACCGTAAGAACCCCCTTTTCCTTGTAACGGACGTACAAACCGAGAGGTCTACCGACCCCCACTCTGCCGCTTATCTCCCACGGGTACTCCTTGAGGATCTCAGGAACCGTGTTGACCTCTTTTTTGAGCAGGGGGAACAGACGGGGGAGGTTCGGTCCGTACTCCGCATCACCTACAAATTCACGACCCTTAAAGGTTCCGTATACGACTATACTGTACGGGAAGAACAGGATGTAGTGTCCAGCTATTCCGGAGGCATACAGATGGTAGTGTATATCCCTGAGGGCGCCCAGGCCCTTTCCTACCTTCTCCATGGTATCCGTAAACAGGACCAGATTTATTCCCATGGAGTTCAGCTCCGGTAAGATGGATAGGGTGCCGTCTACTTCTTCCACGTTTAACCTCAGATCCTTCCCCCCACCGAACAGCTCCTCTATAGCTTCTTCCCTTAGTCTGTCCTGCCGTAAGGAGAAGTCCCATCCGTTGCGGTTTACCTCCTCCACGACCTTTTCAACCACCTTTCTGCTGTAAGCCTCCAGCTTATCAAACAGTTCATCGCCGTACTTCCGGTAGGCGTAGGCTATGAGGTTACCCTTTGCCATTTCCACCTCTCTGTCGTCAAGGAGGCCGCTATACCACGGTTCATGAACCACGAAGGAGTTGGCCATTATAGGCCTGCCTTTTACGAAGTAGACCGTAAGGAGAGGATCGTCAAAGGGTTGTCTTCTAAGGTGCATTACGACTGATAAGGCGTTTCGCTCTATGTCCCTGATACTCTCAAAAAGAGTTTTAGTCATATTTTCCCCGCTCTTTTTGCCCTTATAGGCTTCTGGCATACAGAGAGATAATTCTACGGCCGAACCTTAAAAACGGATGCGGTGGAAGTGGGAATTTCGTCGCCTATATAATATACACTGGTATGAGAATGGGTAAGTTTTCCCTCCTTTCAGTCTCTGCAGGCCTCCTGCTTGGAGGCTCTTTGAACGCCGGGGTTAGCCTGCCTACGGGCAGGTTGGACGGTATGTTCGTTCAGAACGTCGGTCAGTACTCCTCCCACGTGATAGCCAGGGCCGTGCCGAGCGGCCTCACGGTCAAGAGGAACGCCCTTACGGTGGCCGGCGTGGATCTCGTTCTGGAGAACAGTACGGGACCGAGCCTCATCTCCATGGATATGCCTATGGAGGCGAGGTTCAACTACTTCGTAGGATCGGATCCCTCGTCGTGGAAGAAGGACGTACCCACGTACAAGAGGGTGCTTCTCAAGGAGGTATATCCCGGAATAGACCTCGTGCTTACCGCCCTGAAAGGAAACAGGGTGGAGTTCCAGTGGATCGTCAAACCCGGTGCGGATCCGAACTCTATAAGTTTAAAGGTCTCCGGCGGTGAAATAGTGCCTGCTGGAGATGGGTTTGACGTGATCCGGGGAGACCGGGTCGTCCTCTCCGTGAGGAACGTGAAGGCCTATCAGGGAGCCAAAGAGGTGGCCGTTAAGGTGGATGTGAAGGGTAACCGTACCCGTTACGTTGTGGCCGAGTACGATCCGAGCCGCACCCTCGTAATAGATCCGGATCTCGCCACCCTTACCTCTTCCACCTTCCTCGGTGGTGGGTATCACGACTACATATACGATATAGTGCTTGACGGTGACGGGAACGTTTACGTTACCGGATATACGCTCTCCGACAACTTTCCTATGGACGGATGGGACAATACCGACAACGGTAGGGCGGATGCTTTCGTCGCCAAGCTAACTCCGGATCTGAGTACGCTCTCTGCGGCGACGTATATAGGTGGAGGAAGGAACGACTACGCCTACGGTATAGCGATAGACGGTAGCGGCAATGTCTTCATAACCGGATACACGGAGTCGGGCAACTATCCGACTACGGGCGGAGCTTATCAGCCCGACAGGGAGGGTGAGAACGATGCTTTCGTAAGCAAGTTTGATCCTAACCTGAACAACCTCCTCGCCTCCACTTATGTGGGTGGTAACGAGGACGATTTCGCCTACGCCATCGCGGTGGACGCTTCCGGAAACGTCTTCATAGGTGGTAGGACCTTCTCTCAGGATTATCCGACCACCGGTGGTCCCGGGTACAGTAATCCCTACTTCGCCGAAGGGTTCGTGAGCAAACTTGATAACAACCTGAGCAACCTCCTCGCCTCCACGTTCATAGGCGGAAACTACGATGATGTGATCAACGCTATGGTCGTAAACTCTGCTGGCGAAGTGTTCGTTACGGGCGGTACTCAGTCCGTGAACTTCCCCACGACTGCCGGAGCCTATGACGAAACCCACAACGGTGGGTACGACGCCTTCGTCGCGAAGTTTGATAACAACCTCAACCTTACGGCTGCCACTCTCATAGGGGGAGATCTCGGAGATATAGCCTACGGTATAACCCTTGATCCGTCCGGCAACGTCTACATAACCGGTATAGACTCTTCCTCCCTGTTCCCCACCACACCGGGTGCTTACGGAAGGGACTTCTTTGGTGGTGCTACGGACGTGTTCGTATCACGTTTCAGCCCCGATCTCACAGCGCTTTTGCAGTCCACGACCATAGGCGGGAGTGGGGACGAATACGCGTACGATATAGCAGTTGAACCCACTACCGGTAAGGTGTTCATAACCGGGAACACGTCCTCCCCCGACTATCCCACCACGCCCTTCGCCTACGATTACTGGTTCAACGATACCTACCCGATATCGGACGTCTTCGTATCGGAATTTAACGCCACTCTTACGGATCTGATAGCCTCCACCTTCCTGGGAGGTGGATATGGGGACTACGCCAGGGCTATAGCGGTATCCGGCCCCAACGTTTACGTTGGCGGTTACACCGAATCTACGAACTTCCCCACAACCGCCGGGAGTTACAGTACCGTACCTGCTGGTGGCATTGAGGCCTTCGTTGCGAACCTCGATCCGGAAGTGGTCGTGGAGTATCCCATTGTAGAGGGGAAGGGGAGGAGTTCCTTTGAGATAAGGAAGAACGAGATCGTAGTACACCTCGCATCCGCCTCCTACGTGGGTGCAGATCTCTACGCGGTGGACGGACGTCTCGTCCGCAGTGTTTCCCTCGGCTATCTGCCCGTAGGAACCTACACGATCAACCTCGGAGATCTGAAGAAGGGGAGCTACGTAATCCACCTCCGTATCGGAAAGGACGTTTACACCCGCAAACTCGCCAGGTAAGGGGAGGTGGAAAACATGAGGAAGGTTCTTCCCCTCGTGGGGGGTGGGCTTTTGCCCACCCTCCTCCACGCTCAGATGTTCTACGCCTATCCGCAGACGTTCTTCTCATCCTCGGGGATCTATTCCCTGAGGTTATCTCAAACCGCTTATATCTTTGAGGACGATATGGATCGCCTCTTCTACCCGGTCCACATATACGGTATAAAGAAAGGTAGGTTTTTCCTCCTCCTCAGGAATCTCTCTACCCCTTCCCCATCCGAGGTCATACCGGATAACGATATAACGTTTGGAGCCAAGACCAACCTTCCCCTTAACCTCTCCTTCCTGTACTCCGGAAAGGGGGTAGGGGACGAGGACGTCTCCTCTTCGGACACGACCTACGCGTACTCCGGCTTCGGAAAGGGCGGAGGCGGTGGAGGGGATAATCCCTACTTCATGGAGGTGTATTCAAAGGATTCTACGTACTCCGCCTTTAAATCGGCGTCCCACAGCTTTCTGCTATCCGGAGGGTGGGAAAAGTTCGGCTTCTTCTTCCTCGTAAGCCACCTGAACAGCAAAGAGTACGTCCCCGGTGATACGTCAAACCTCTTCGGAAACTTTTACTATACCCTGAGAACGACGGATACGGCGGGAAACGTCCTGAGGGAGGAGACCTTTAACGGCTACGCTCTGAGGGATAGCCTTTACCGTCCTATCTTAGGTGGCATATCCTTCAGGATAGGAGACAGATTCTCCGCCCTCGCCTTCGGAGGTGTTATAACCACAAAAGTCGCAGATTCCTCCGGATACACCGTAGAAAGGGACACGGCGGACGCGAACGCTTTCGTGGGTGATAAGGTGGTGGAGAGAAGGTTATACTCCGAAAAGGGAACCCCATGGCTCTTCGGCCTTCAGGGGGATTACTCCTTTTTGAGGGCAACGACGGATTTCAGGGTTACCTTCCTCTACGTTCTTAAGAACCTCAGCAGTGGTGAGGGAATTCGCTCAACCACCTCCTTCCAGGGTTGGTGGGATACCCTGCAGGAGCCTACGTACTCCGTATCCGATACGTCCTACGAGCGGTTCACCTACAGCAGTATATCCCACGAAGTAGCCTTCCTTCTTAGGGGGAAACATCCGGTAGGGGATCGGATAAAGCTCGGCTTCGGGATAGGTTTGTCCTTCCTTTACGAGAACAGGGAGTACGACACCATCACCTCGCTGGCCAGCCACACCATCTTCCGGGATGCCAACGGAAACGGGGTGGTGGACGATCCGGCCGACTTTAGAAACGTGGATCTGAGCCGTATGACTTACCGCCTTTTAAGGAAGACCACGATCCTCTCCTACTACGTACCTCTGGGCTTTGAGCTTCAACCCTTTGAAGCCCTGAGCGGCCTGAGAATAAGGGGTGGAACCATACTGAGCGGACGACGGGTTAGCATCGTGGAGAGCGCCACAGACTTCGTCGCGAGCAACGAGAGGATAGAGGAGACTCCGGGCGATACCCTCACCATCCCTCGGGACCTAACGCGCCCCGACGGATACAGCAGGACGAGCAAGACGACGACATCCCCGTATCCCCTGTATTACGGCGTCTCCTGGAAGGTGGGCGAGAACCTCGTGCTGGACATAAGCGGTGTGGGGTACGGTATAACCTTCCCCTACATCTGGTCCCTCTCTCTGACGTTCCTCTACTAGAGAGGGGACCTACACGTGCGCTGAGCGAGAAACGTACCCCGTTAGGATAGGGATCGGTAAGGATCCGCGATGAGGCGTGAAACCCGTCCGGCCGTATAATTGCAACTCGTGTTAGGAATAGTAGAGAAGTTCAGCAACTTCCTGACGGCGAGCAGGAACCAGAGGGAGGTCAGGAAGAGGTGGAAGATAGTTGAGAAGATAAACCGCATTTACGAGAGGTTGAACCTAACCCCGGAGGAGATCCTCAAGCGCACAGAGTACTTTGAGAAGGCCCTCAGGGAGGGCGCCAAGCCGATGGAGCTACTTCCGGAGGCCTTCGCCGTTGCCAAGTACGCCACCAAGCTCCTCACCGAGAAGGGCTACGAGTACGAGGTGCGGGGGATAAAGACCCGCTGGGAGATGATATACTACGACGTCCAGCTCATCGGTGGAATTGTCCTCTTTGAGGGGAAGATAGCCGAGATGGCCACGGGTGAGGGTAAGACCCTCGTCGCCACGCTCCCCATGTACCTCCACGGCCTCATAGGTCGCATAAAAGGAAAGGGCGCCCACCTCGCTACGGTGAACGACTACCTCGCCCAGAGGGACAGGGAGTGGATGTACCCCCTCTACGACACCCTCGGCCTCACCGTGGACGTCATATACTCCCAGATGCCCCACGAGCTGCGCAAGAGGGCCTATCAGGCCGACATCACGTACGGGACGGCCTCCGAGTTCGGGTTTGACTACCTGCGGGACCACATGGTCTTCTCCAAAGAGGAGAAGGTGCAGCGGGGCCACTACTACGCCATAATAGACGAGATAGACTCCATCCTCATAGACGAGGCCCGTACCCCCCTCATAATCTCCGGACCCGCCCAGCACTCCAACGTGGAGAGGTACCGGGAGATGAAGCCCGTCGTTGAGGCGATGTACAAGGAGCAGAAGAAACTGGTCGCCCGGTTCCTTGACGACGCCGAGAGACTCCTATCGCAGGGCAGGAAGAAGGAGGCCGCCCGCCGCCTCCTACAGGTAAAGCGTGGGGACCCCAAGAACCGCCGCCTCTTCAACCTCCTCCAGAGGCCGGGGATGATGTCCCTCGTGGATAAGATGGAGAGCGAGGGATTGCGGGACAAGAAGATCAGGGAGTGGGACGCCGAGCTTTACTTCGTCGTGGACGAGAAGTTCCACACGGTGGACTTCACGGAGAAGGGGAGGGACTTCGTAAACGAGCATTACACGAAGAAGAAGTGGCACGAACTCCAGAAGATATGGAAGTACCCCGACCTCTTCAAACTCCCGGACATATCCACCGAGATACACGAGATTGAGATAAACCCCAAACTCTCCCCCAAGGAGAAGTACGAGCTGAAGGAGGCCCTCTACAGGGAGTTTCAGGACAAGACGGACAAGCTCCACGCCCTCCAGCAGCTCATAAAGGCATACACCCTCTTTGAGAAGGAAGTGGACTACGTCGTGATGCAGGGGAAGGTCATAATCGTGGACGAGAAGACCGGCCGTCTCATGCCCGGAAGGCGCTGGAGCGACGGCCTGCACGAGGCGGTGGAGGCCAAGGAGGGGGTACCCATCCAGCAGGAGACCCAGACCTTCGCCACCATCACCCTGCAGAACTACTTCAAGATGTACGAGGTCCTCGCCGGGATGACCGGGACGGCCGCCACAGAGGCCCAGGAGTTCTGGGAGATATACAAGCTTGACGTCATCACCATCCCCACCAACCGGCCTGTGCGCCGCGTGGACAAGCCCGACATCATATACCGCACGAAGAGGGACAAGTACCTCGCGATGGTTAAGGAGATTGAGCTGTGGCACCGCCTTGGGAGGCCCATACTGGTGGGTACAACGTCCATAGAGGAGTCCGAGCTGCTCTCCCGGTATCTGCGGCTGCGGAGGATCCCCCATCAGGTCCTGAACGCCAAGCACCACGAGAGGGAGGCCAAGATAGTAGCCCTCGCCGGTAGGAGGGGGGCCGTCACCATCGCCACCAACATGGCCGGACGGGGTACGGACATCAAACTGGAGAAGGGGGTACTTGAGCCTTACGATAAGGAGACCGTAAAGAAGATAATAGAGGAGGTGAAGGAGGATCCGCCCCCGACGTGGAAGGAGATCGTGAAGAGGGGGGAGATACCGCCCTACGACGAGAACGACCCCTCAACCTGGGAGTACTACGGCCTGTACGTGATGGGCGCCCAGAGGCACGAGGCCCGGCGGATAGACAACCAGCTGCGGGGTAGGTCCGGCCGTCAGGGGGACCCCGGTATGTCCAAGTTCTTCCTCTCCCTTGAGGACGACTTGATGAGGCTCTTCGGGGCGGACAAGGCCGTTGAGATGTCCGAGAAGTTCGGCTACAAGGAGAAGTGGCCCCAGGAGTCCAAGATGGTCACCAAGGCCATAGAGAACGCCCAGAAGCGGGTGGAGTACATGCACTTCCAGATGAGGAAGAGGCTCCTTGAGTACGACGAGGTGTTGAACCGTCAGCGCACCGTAATATACACCCTGCGGGACCGTATAGTGGCCGGGGAGGACGTTCAGGACGTCATAAAGCAGTTCATAGAGGAGTTGGTGGATCAGCTCATAGAGGAGTACGCCAACTCGCCCAACCCCGACTTCTGGGACAAGAAGGCCATAAAGGAGAGGCTCACCCTCCTCTTCCTCGGGGACTTCACCTTCATAGACGGGATAACCGACAAGAAGGAGTTGCGGGAGAGGATACTCCAGAAGGTGATGGACCTCTACCGGAAGAAGGAGGAGGAGCTGGGGAGCGAGGCCATGCGGGAGGCCGAGAGGTGGGTCCTCTTAACCACCCTTGACGAGATATGGAAGGACCACCTCTACCACCTTGACCACCTGAAGGAGGAGACGAGACTCCGGGCCTACGGCCAGAAGGACCCCCTGGTTGAGTACAAGAAGGAGGCCTTCGCCGTCTTCAACAAGACTCTGGACAGGATAAGGGACCTGACCCTTGAGAGGCTCTTCAGGATCCAGTATCTCCAGACCGCCCAGCCGGAGCCTCCTCCCATGTTCGTACCCATGCCGGAGAAGAAACCCACCGGGGAGGGGGTACCCGTACCGGCTGCGGCGAAGAAGAGGAAGAAGCGGAGGAGGAGAGGGGTCGTCTTTGAGGATTAAATCTCTCCGGGTTTTACGGTAAGTCGGCTTTAAAATACCCCTGATGGAGGTGCTAAAATGAAGGAAGCGGTAGTTGATAAGTTGAAGGGAAAGGTCTTAACCTACGAGGACTACCTCCGCCTTGAGGATGACAGGAGGTACGAGCTCATAAACGGGAGGTTGTACGAGATGCCGGCACCGGGCTTTGAGCATCAGCTGATTTCTAAAGCGATAGTGATAGCACTTGATCGTTTCGTCAACGAAAGAAATATGGGGGTGGTCGTTTATGCGCCTTTTGACGTGATCCTGTCGGAGGCGGTAGTTGTGCAGCCCGATATAATTTTTATCTCCGGGGACAACCTGAAGAACATAAAGAACGGCCGTCTCTTTGGTCCTCCTGACTTGGCGATAGAGATAGTTTCACCGGGTAGTTATCACCGCGATAGGTACGAGAAGTTCGCCCTCTACGAGAGGTACGGCGTTAAGGAATACTGGATAGTTTATCCGGAATACAGGGCTATA
Source organism: Caldifarciminota bacterium (assembly GCA_015490465.1). Lineage (GTDB taxonomy): Bacteria > Hydrothermota > Hydrothermia > LBFQ01 > LBFQ01 > JAADCS01. Next base: position 10,262 of record WFXS01000037.1, on the reverse strand, counting down.
GAGGTCTGGTGTCTGAAAGACGGAAAGTACGCCTTGCACACCGTCGCCGATGGCAGCGGGGGGGTTGAGTCGTGCGTCCTTAAGGGCTTTAAAGTAAAGGTTGAGGAGGTTTTGAAATGAAGGAGGTTGTACTTGAAAGACCGAAGGGAAAAGTCTGGACGTACGAGGACTACTTGAGCGGGCGGATCCCGGCGGAAGTTTCGGAGATCGTAAAGGGCAAGGAGGTCAGAAAGATGCCCACGGGTGGTTTGCACGGTGTCGTAGTGGGTGCTATCTACAGGTTCCTGCACGAGCGTTTAGGGGAGCGCTTTCACATCTTCGTAGGGGAGGTGGGATTGCTGTTATCCCGGGACCCCCTTACCTTAAGGGCCGGTGATATCGTGGTGGTGTCCAGACGCAGGCTAAAGGACGTACCCGAAGGCGCCATAGCCATCCCTCCAGACCTCGTCGTGGAGGTAGTATCTCCCCACGACTCCGCAGAATACGTACAGAGGAAGGTCAGAGACTACAAAGGATGGGGGGTTCGCATCCAGATGTGGGTGTATCCCAAGCTACAGGAGATCGTGCTGATAAGGGGAGAGAGCATGGAGGTTTTTGATGTTAACGACGAAGTAGCCTTATTGGAGGACGTGAGGTTCAGGCTCAGGGATTTGCTAAAGGAGGTAGAAGATGAAAGAAGCGGTGCTTGAAAGTCCGAAGGAGAGGATATGGACTTACGAGGATTACCTTAACGGTCGGATTCCATCGGACGTTTCAGAGGTCGTAAAGGGTAAGGAGGTCAGAAAGATGCCTGCGGGTGGAATACATGGTTTTCTGGAAGCTGTTATAACAGGATTTCTGCTTAAATTTAAAAAATTCTATATCGTCCTTAGTGGTGAGGTTGCGCTGCTAATCTCCCGATCTCCTTTGACCCTTAGAGGTGCGGACGTTGTGGTAATATCTAAGGACAGGCTAAAGGGCGTCCCGAAGGGAGCGGTAGAGGTGCCTCCAGATCTGGTGGTTGAGATAGCCTCTCCCTCTGACAGCCTGCCCTACATCCTTGAGAAGATAGAAGACTACAGGGGATGGGGGATCAAAAGACAAGTATGGGTGTTTCCGGAGGATAGGAGGGTTGTGGTAGTTGGTGAGAAAGGGGTTAAGGTTTTTGGTGGGGATGATGAGGTGGAACTTTTAGAAGGTGTGAAGTTCAGGCTTAAGGAACTGCTGAAGGAGGTTGAGGATGAAGGAAGCCGTAGTTGATAGGCCAAAAAGAAAGGTCTGGACCTACAAGGACTACCTTCGCCTTACAGACGATAAGAGGTACGAGCTGATAAACGGGAGGTTGTACGAGATGCCGGCACCGGGCTTTGAGCATCAGGATATACTCAAATTACTCCTATATACGCTCACGGAGGAGGTGGAGAAAAAGAGACATTCGGGCAAAATCCTTCCTGCGCCCTTTGACGTTATCCTGTCGGATACAGTAGTCGTTCAACCTGATATCGTTTTCATATCCAACGAGAACCTGAAGAACATAAAACAGGGAAGACTCTTCGGGTCTCCCGATTTAGCTGTTGAGATAGTATCACCGAGTAGCTACGCGAGGGACAGGTACGAGAAGTTTGTTCTTTACGAGAAGTGCGGTGTCAAAGAGTACTGGATCGTCTTACCCGGTGAAAAGGTTATTGAGGTGTGGTGTTTGAAGGACGGCAAGTACGTATTACACTCAGTTGCGGTTGAGAAGGGTGAGGTTGAATCGTGTGTTCTGAAAGGGCTGAAAGTTGAAGTTGAGAGCGTCTTAAAATGAGGTCACCGAACCCTGCATCTCCCTTGCCCTCTGCTGTAGAATAGGACGATGCCGATTCTTATGATCGGGCTATTTGTGAAAGAGGTTAAACCGGCAGGAGGGGAGGTAATCACTTTCAAGGTCCAGCTTCCCCACGGAGTAACCTACCGGGTACAGTGTAAAACGTGCGAGTACAGGGAGTACACGGCGGAGGGGATAAGGTACCTTGACTTCACGGTCAAAGGAAGGGACAGGGTCTCCGTAGACTTTCCGGAGGTTAAGGGTAGAGGGAGCGTGAGGATAAACGAGCGCGTCCACTCTCTCCTTGCGAGCATGGAAAATCCTCATCCAGAGTGGGTGGTACCTCCGAAGTACCGCCTCATGTCCACCGAGAACCCCTTTGATAGGGCCGAAGTATGGGTGAAGATAAAGCTTACGAAGGCGGGGGTCTACGAGATAACTTACGATATGTTGCGGGAACTGGGTATAGACCCCGGTCTTTACCCCGTGAACACCTATAAGATGATCGCCATGTTAGACACCTTCCCCACGAACGTTGATTCGGCGACGGTATGGGGAAGGGAAGTGGGTATATGGGTTGATACCGCCGGGCAGAGGATCCTCTTCTGGGGAGAGCCTATGAGGTCCTACAGGGTATACGACACCACAGTGCTGTTTTTCCAGCACCCCTATACGGACACGTCCGTCTACTTCCTCGGCCTCGGCGGCTCCCCGGGAAAGAGGCTTGAGGTGGTCAGGTACGGCCCGGGAGACCCCGCCACACCCCTGAACGTCTACCGGTGGGAGGAGGAGAAGTACAACATAGGAAAGAAGGGACGGGTATGGTTCGGAAAGGAGATGATACGGCTCGCGACCGACCCCGATAGGGCCTTCCCCGATACGTTTACCCTTGGAGATCTGAACGAAAGTTACGGAGCGGTACTGTTGAGAAGCGGCGTAGCAGCGAGTGAGTTCTCGGATACGGCGTTAGTTGTACTCACGGTAAACGACTACTTCTGCGACAGCGTTCGCCTTCGTCCGGCCACCTACGGTACCCTGTCATGCACTCCGGTAGTGGTTAAGGGATTAAACGACATAGTGTACACCGTAAAGGCCATAGCGACCTACCAGACGGTTTACCTTGATTACTACGAGATAATCTACAACTCCACGGGGGAGTACAGTAACCACGGTACGTTTTTCGTAAAAGATTCCGGTAGATTCACCTTAAATCTGCGGGGAAACAGGCCGGTCTTCGTATGGGACGTTAGCAACATCTATTCCCCCAGAATAATAGAGAGTTACAATTACAACGGTGGGACCCTCACGATAAACGACAGCGCCGGAAGTTCGGGATGGGCAAAAATATACGTCTCCAACTTCGTACGGAGACCGATATCGGTGGAAATTTACCAGCCCAGGGGCCTCAGGAACCTCAAGGCCGACTACGTGGCCATAGGCAGGGAGAAGTTCGCCTCAACCTTCTCCTCGTTTCTTGACTACAGGAGGAACCACCTACCCCGTTTTAACGGTACCAAATGGGAGATCTCATCGGGTAGCGCCGTATGGGTAAATCTGAAGGACATATACGACGAGTTCGGCCTCGGCAACCCCGACCCTACCGCCATAAGGAACTTCCTCTACCACATGAACCTCATAAGCTCCGGACAGCAACCCCTGTACGTAACCCTCGTGGGAGACGGAACGTACGATTACAGAGGAATAACCGCATCCTACTTTGCCGATCAGGTCCCCCCCTACTATCCGCAGGATCTCAGCCTCTCAATAAACAGGGAACTCATGGGAGCCTCGGACGACTACTACGTAGACTTTGATGGGGATAGGTACGGGAACGTTGGAATCGGGAGGATACCCATAAGGAGCGAGAGCGATCTGAACGAGTACCTGCAGAAGGTGAGAGACTACGAGGCCCTGAAGTACGATGGACTCTGGAGGTTCCGGATCATGTTAGTTGCGGACGACGCTTATGCCGCCGATTCACCATGTGAGACATTCCACACCGGGGACGTACTCAACCTGGTATCTCCTGCTGCCCCGAGCTGGATGGTGCGAAACCCTTTTCTCCTTCAGGAATACCCGTTTGAGGGTCTTACAAAGCCGTCCGCTACGAACGATCTGGTAAAACAGATTAACAGCGGATACCTCATGGTGAGCTTCTTCATCCACGGCAACCCCCTACAGATGGCCCACGAAAAGCTCTTCGGTCTTGAGGATATTCCCAAACTTAACACTCAGGGTAGGGAGGCGTTCATTACCATACTCTCCTGTAAGGTGGGTGCGTACGACCGCTTAGATCCGGCCCACGTTCTCGGTGAAGAGTTTATGCTCAAGAGGAACAGGGCGATAGCCGTACTGTCAGCGACCACCCTATCTTACGCCAGTGCCAACGCCTCTTATGCGCGGATGATCTACCGGTACCTGAAAGTTTATGGTAAGGCTCCACTCGGTTATCTATCACTTCAGGGTAAGAACAAGGAGTTTTACGTTCTGCTCGGTGAACCGGCCACAATGCTGGCCCTTCCCGACTCTACGGGGATGGTGCTGTCGGACGGTTATCCGGTGAGAGGGGCCAGAAACGCTGCCGTAGGCGGAGGGAAAGGCAGGTTCGTCGTGTTTGACCTTCCGGACTTTGATACGGTTGAGTTTGATTGTTCACCTATCAAGTTCTACTACTACCACAACAGGCCCGTGGTGTTCAACGGTCCCGCACCTTCGGATACCGTAAAGTACTGGTTGCCCCTCAGGGGCAAGCTTACCAGAGATACGAACGACATGTTTGAAAAACTGCTGATGATGTGGTGGGACGGCTGGGAGGCGCGGATAGGCGCGTATCCGGTCTTGAACGTAAATCCGGTACTCGGCACCGAGAAACCGAGGGTAAAGGGATTTTATGCGGGGGACGAACTTCAGAACGGCTTCCGCTTACCGGTTAAGGCCAAACTCACCTTCAAGTTCTACAGTAACGAGGGCTTTGACATAAGGACCACGGGTAAGGGGGCCTCTCCGCCGAGGATAGTTTTAGACAACAGGACGTCCGACGTGTTGGAGGCCGAAATCGTGTCCGACACCATCGCGAAGGCGTACTATTACGTGGACTATTCCTCTGATCCCGGCATCCACAACGTTGCCGTCTCCGTAACCAGCGCCCTCGGAATAAGGGGATATACCGTCTGGGATCTGAACTTCGTTGAGAAGGATCTGAAGGTCAGGGACGTTCTGGTGTACCCGAACCCCTACCGCGGCGGAGACTTCTACACTACGTTCAGGCTCTCTCAGGATGCGGAGGTCCAGATAAGGCTCTACACACCTACGGGTAAGCTCGTAAGGTCTTACAGCGCGGGCAAACTGAACGCGGGCTTCAACTCCGTACCGATAGCGTTGCCTCCCCTGTCCAACGGGGTTTACGTCCTCCTCGTCCACGCCTTTAACGAGAACGGCTCCTCCAAGGCCTTCACGAGGGTGTTGATCTTAAGATAACCCCTTAGAATAGTCGCATGTTTCCAATTAAGGACGACATACCCTCCCGGAGTGTCCCCTTCCTTACGTGGCTCGTTATAGTGGCCAGTACGATCATCTTCCTCTTTGAAACCCCGGAAATAATCCACAGGTGGGGGTTCGTCCCGGTGCGGTTCTGGATGGGTGAGGACGAGATCAACATGATAACCTACGCCTTCCTGCACGGCAACCTCTTCCACATCTTCGGCAACATGTACTACCTCTACATCTTCGGGGACAACGTTGAGGACGGTCTGGGAAAGATGGGCTTCGTATCCCTGTTCTTAACCTCTGCGATACTCGGTGCCTTTTTCCATGCCCTCGCCCATCCGCACTCCCATGTCCCCCTGGTGGGAGCATCGGGGGCCATATCCGGCATACTGGCCGCCTACATGATTATGTACCCGACGGCCCGGATATACACGGCCGTATGGTGGTGGATCTACGAGGTACCAGCGTACTATTACATCGCCCTCTGGATAGCCATCCAGTACGTGTACGCCCTCAGCGGTGTGGAAACCGGCGTGGCATGGTGGGCCCATATCGGCGGCTTTGTGGGAGGTATTCCCTTCGGGATAATAGGAAGGATGTTGAAGCGGGAGGGAACCTACTGGGACGTTTAACGGATTACAGCGTTAAAATAATATCGTGCGCAGGTTAGGCATAGTTATATCCGTTGTGGTTTTAGCCGTTGCAGGCTGTAGCCTATTCCCGATAAACGTGCGTACTGACCCGACGCGGTTTGAGATACCCGTCCTCGGACAAACAACTCCCATAGGGACCCTTACCGTATACGCCGAAAAGTACGTACCTCTGAACGACGTACCGGAGGAGAAGAAGCTCGTAAAGTTCAAAGAGGTAAAGGTGTCGTGGGAAGATTCGGCCAACCTTGATGTGGATTACGAGCTGTGGTTCAGCACCAGAGGGGAGGTGGCGAAGGATCCGGACAGCATCAAGCTCTACCTTGAGATAAAGTGTAACCCCGGCATGGAAGCTCAGTGTAATACGTACTACAGCTTCGCAATCGCACAGGGGTACTCTACGGACACCGTGGATATGTCCTTCAGGCAGATGCTCCTCAAGGGTAGGACGACCGGTGGAAAGGTGAACTCCTACGAGGAGTACCTCGGGAACGACGCCGTTTCGCTCCTTGACTCCGTGGTTGAGCAGCGGGGAATGTTCGTCCTCGTAAAGAGTACTCTCCTCGTACCCTCCTTCACGGACACCGTACGTATAAGGAACTTCATCATGGACATAAAGGCGGAGTTCAAGTGAAGTTCACCGTATCCGGTCTTAGGGGTCGGGTGGACGAGGACCTGACCCCTGAGGTGATAAGCCGTTATTCGTCGGCCTTCGCTTCCCTGTTTGAACCCACGTCCCTGACCATAGCGCGGGACACCCGCGAGAGCGGAGAGGCCATATCCCGTATGGTTTCGGCCTCCTTTATGTGGTTCGGTCACGTGGTCCACGACTTCGGGGTCGTTCCCACGCCGGTCTTTCTCAGACTGATACGACTTACCCGCTCCTCCGGTGGGATAATGGTGAGTGCCAGCCATAACCCTCCCCGGTGGAACGCCCTCAAGTTCGCCTTCGGGGATCGGTTGAGCCGTCAGGAGGAAGTGGAGCTTATAGCCCGGAACCTCAACACCCCCCACGTGGCGAGGGGGAAGTTCGGCAAGTACTACGAGAGCAGCGCCCGCGTCTACGACCTCTACCTCAACACCCTCGGGGACCTGCGGTACGACCTCAGGGGTTTGAAGGCCGTTGTGGACTCCCAGAACGGGGCCACGGCCGGGTGGGTAGCACGCCTTTTAAACGACCTCGGGGCAGACGTTTTACCCATAAGGAACCTTCACGGTCCCCTGCCCGAAGATCCGGAACCGAAGCGGGAGAGGTTCGTGGCCATGGATCTCCTTCTCAGGTCCGGAGACTACGACGTGGGCTTCGGATACGACCCCGACGGCGACCGGGTGATCGTAGGCCTCAAGGGAGCCGGTATGTTGACGGAGGAACAGACTACGGCCCTGGCCCTGTACGCTGCTACCCGTTACCTGAACGTCGGGAAGGTTGCCGTTCTGAACTACTCCACGTCCGTACTGAGCGAGAAGGTCCTGAAGGATGCCGGTCTGGAGGTGGTAAGGTACAAGGTGGGTGAGCCGAACGTAATACAGAGACTTGAGGAATTGGGTGGGGTCCTCGGTGGTGAGGGGAACGGGGGTCTCATATACCTGCCCTTCTCAAAGGGTAGGGACGGCGTCCTGTCCGCCCTGCTCATAAGCCGGCTTGTGCGCGAGGGTAAGGTTCCGGAGTGGATCGTAAGGAGCGTTCCGAACATAGGGAAAGAGAAACTATCTTTACCCGTTGAAGAGGTCGTGAAGGCCTTTGAGGGTGTGGTATCCGGGTGGGATCTGGACAGGACGGACGGTTACTATTTCCGCAGGGGAAACGACTGGCTCCATATACGGCCATCAAATACCGAACCGGTCGTAAGGGTCATATGGGAGGGGGAGGAAGGATTCTCCTCTGAAGTTAAGGACAGGGTGGAGAGGTTAAAGGGGGGAGGCCTATAACCTCCCCCTCAGGACTCAGTAGTATATGACCAGACCACCGGGGGCGCCGTCTTTGCATCCGGCTCTGTAAACACAAGCTCCACCTCCTCCAGGCCATCCAGCAGAGACCATACTACCGTTGGTTGATCTATTCTTCGCACCGTAGCCACCACGAGGAGAGAAACCTCCGCGAGATTCAGTAGAAAATGGGGAGCCGGGTGAACCTTGAATGCTAAAAGGTGCATCTGAAGTGCCCCCAAGTCCTCCCTCACCATATGAAGTACCGGCACTTCCCCCTTCACCTCCTGTTGCTATATAAGAGGTCGTTCCACAGGTTATGCTTGTATTACCACCATCGGACCCGTTCCACGTCCGGGTATCCCCTCCAACCCCTACGAATATATGGCACGTCATACCTGGGGTTACGTCTATATAGGTGAAACCGTATCCACCACCACCGCCACCTGCTCTTTCTCCATGGTTAGTTCTTGCTCCTCCACCTCCCCCTCCCCACATCTCCACCATTATCCTCCATACACCGTCGGGGACGGTCCAGGTGTAAGAACCGGGGGTATCAAAGACGGCCGCTATCTTGCCCGTGAAGACGGGCCTCTGTCCCTCAAGCCATACGGCGTCCACCCTCGCAGGCACGAGGGCTACAATCGTCAGCGCTGCTGCTATGTAAAGAACCTTCCTCATGGCTTACCTCCTTTTTTCCTTGCTCAGGATGAACCGCAGGATCTTCCTCTCCTCTCCCCACCTCACCACGGCCACGTAAACCCCCTTACCTGCGACTTTCAGGGGGATGGTGTTCCTCCCGGCAATAAGTTCCCTCCGCTCGTTGAGAACGAGCCTTCCGCCGGAAGTATAGACCTTGACCTCCATTACACCGTCCTCCGGTGCGAACACCAGAAGTTTCGGAGAGTTGCCCGTGCTGACTTCAACCGAAAAGTTCCCTTTACGCTTCTCCTCCACCTGAAGGGCAGAGGTGTCTCCGAGTATCCCGCATGCCGTATCCACGGACAGGTATATCCATCCGCCCGGCTCCTCCCGTGCCAGAAAGCCCACTATGGGACAGTCCCCGTGGAACTCCTGAACGAACGTCCCTCTGTGCCGGGTTTTAAGGACCTCACCGCTGGTAAAACCGTTGTAGGCCTCAAGTATTACCCATTCCCCGGAGATGCGGGTGTTGAAACCCCTTAGACAGTGGGGAGGGTCGGGCAGGAAGGTCTGGACCTGTATTCCCCTCCACCACGTCTTGAATATGTATCCGGAATCTCCAGCCGTGGTAACCGCCTGCAGGTAAACGAACCCGTCCGCATCCGGCCCCTTGGCCTTCAGCCCTTTTATACAAACGCTGGGTCCGGGGGTGAAGCTCTGCACGTATATCCCCCTCCACCAGGTCTTGAAAATGTCCCCCGGCGCTCCCATAAGCGTCCCCACTGTCAGGAGAAGTGTCGCCGATAAAATACTCCGTTTTACCATACGTTGAAATTGTATTCCGGCCTCAGATATCCGTTTTGGGGAGTTTGAACGCACACGTTCAAGGCACAGGTCGTGTACGTAGGCTTATAATAATCACCGTGAAGTTCAGTACGGCCTTCAGAAAACTTTACTCGCTTTACTCCCGCAGGGATAATCCCATGGGGAAGGCCGTGAGGATAATAAGGGAGGATCCCTCCCTTGCCGATGGGTTCGTTGAGGAGATGAAAGGCATCCTGAACAACCTTAAGAACGATCGCCTGCAGCTGTTCGTAACCCTTGAGGGCGTACTTTACGTTCTGACCACCCGCGGAAGATGGAACAGGGTCCCGGATTTCCTGCCTATCTGGATGGAGTACGCCCCGGAGAGGGGAAGCCTCTGGTGGTGGGCCATGAAGTACTACGAGGCCCACCTTTACCTCCATACTCTGAACGCTCCGGGTCTGGAAAGGCTGTTAGAAGATCCACTGTTGAAGGATAGTGTGATAAGGGAAATACTGTATCTCAACGGCAGGTGGGAGGGGAAGTACATCCGCGTACCTCACGATTTTGAGCCGGCCTTTACGGTATATCAGGAGGTGACGGGTATCCCGTGTATCAACGTATGGGGAACCATAAACAGGTTCACGGACAGGGATCGGGTAGGTACGTTTGATCTGGCCAGGTGGTTATCGTTTGAGGGACTACTGGGACGCATAGGTGGGGGTGTAGTTCTGGAGGAGATGAGACAGAAGCTGATCCGTAAAGTGGGAGATGCTCACGCCCACCTGCTCGCGGTGTACGACAATCCCCGTATCAAATCTTACGTTGACTCAATATCAGTTTTGGAGAAGATGAAACTTGAGGTTGAGGCCCTCGGAATTACGGACGAGTACTACCGCCACGAGTTTACGATACACTTCATGAGGGGAACAGACGTAAGGGGTAGGGTACCTCACGACGTCATACGG
>WFXS01000036.1 GCA_015490465.1 Caldifarciminota bacterium | reverse complement strand
AGTCAGGATCTAACAGCGCTAGTACTACATAACAGCGTTTCACCTGTCTTTATGGCTTACTTATTTAAGTTAAATCTGATACAGAAAAAAATTTCCGAAAGAACGAGAGGGACTACAATCAAAGGCATACCCAGGAAAGATTTATTGTCTCTCCCCATCCCCCTCCCCCCTCTCCACGAGCAGGAACGCATAGCCGAAATTCTGAAGGCCGTAGATGACAAAATAGAGGCTGAGAGGAAGAAGGCGGAGGCGTTAGATACGCTCTTTAAAACTTTACTCCACGACCTCATGACGGCCCGAAGGCGTCTGCCGAAGGACTTCGTCAGACAGTTTGAGGGGGACGGTTCGGCTGTAAAATAAACGTGCTTATGTTGGAGATTCTGGCGCCGGGGATGATTGAGGAGATGGAGGACGAGGAGGGGAGGGAGTTGATTGAGAGGTTCAGGGATTACATAAAAAAGGCCGGAAGCGTTCGGGAGATCGTACAAAATGAGAAGGTTATGGATATTATTCTACAGATTAGATTTTTGGCATTTATGGATATGGAAAAACAGAATAAAAACATAGACTTAGAAAAAGGGGCAAGAGAACTCTATGAGATTATGAAAAGGAGACCTGAATTTATAGATCTGTTGTCGTATTTTGAAAATTATATATTTCCAACGGTTCAGGCGTTTTCAAATATACTTAAATCTTCAGAAACTCCTGACTCCCGAGAACAAGAAACCCAGATGGGCGTTGAGGAGATTATAAGATATTTTGGAGGTGTTGAAAACATAACCTACAGGCGGTATATGGAGTTTTTGTACGGGACATCCTTTTTAAAGCTCATATGCATTTTCAGGCCGGAGTTCTGTGAGACCTTAAACGAAATAGTTGCCACATCTCTCATAACCGACACGTTGATTTTTATGTTTGTATTGTGGATTAATGGTGAAGAGTATATAAATGAAGATATGTTTTTAGATGCAAAAGAAACGTTCAAATTTGTAGTTCAGAAGTACTTTATTGCTACGGAAAGATTCTTTAAAATGGTATCTGAGCCTGAAGAGAGAGAAATAAAGTTGAACTGGGGATGGGAAGGTGCTATAAAGGATAAACGCTCTTCTGTGGAGGTTCAGCATGAAATATTCAAATGGAGGCTTGAAAACTAAAGGATTTTTACTGGATACAAATATACTACTTGAAATTCTGTTGGGTCAAGAGAAAAAAGAGCTTGCCAAGAAGGTTATAAGAAAACTTATGAAAAATCCTTATAGTCTCCATATATCTGATTTTACCTTACATTCTGTAGGTATAAAGTTCTGGAAAATCCCAAAGACTACAGAGAGATCCAAATTGATAGGAGAAAAAAAGAAAGAATGGGGAGAATTCTTAGATAATACTTTTCCCGGAACTGATATAAGGTTCAACATAATGGTTATCTCCTTATTCAAAAAGCAGCTGTATTACGTTGGTGAGGTGATAGAGAAATACAACCTTGATTTTGACGATGCCTATCAGGTAACGGTAGCCATGATACTTGATTTAGACATAATAAGCGAGGATAGTGATCTAATACGCCTCCGTCATATCAACCCCCCACCCGTCCGCGTCTACACCCTTGGCGAAATGGCCAGCCATCTCGGGATTCCTTAGCCATGTTCTCCGAACGCCATACAGTTCAGAACCCGATAATACAGCACGCTCAAGAGGTGGGCTGGGAGTACCTCCCTCCTTCCGAAGCCCTGAGACTGAGGGGAGGGGAGAGCAGCCCCGTACTGCGGAGCATCCTGATAGAGCAGCTTCAGAGACTCAATCCCACTTCCATAACGAACAGGACGAAGGCCGAAGAGGTAATAGACAGGCTCGTAAGGGTGAAGCCCAACATAGAGGGGAATTACGAGGCGTGGGAGTACCTGAAGGGTCTTAAAACCGTTTTCGTTGAAGTGGAGAAAAGGGAGAAGAACGTCCGTCTCGTTGACTTCAAAAATCCACGCAACAACACGTTCCACGTTACGGAGGAGTTCCGTTTTGTCAGTGGTACGGCCGTAATACGGCCTGACGTCGTCTTCCTCATCAACGGCATACCCGTAATAATCCTTGAGGCCAAATCACCCACGAAGATGGAGGGGATACCGGAGGCCCACGACCAGATACGCAGATACCACGAAGAGGGCCCCGAACTCATGGTTCAGAGCCAGATATATGCCCTGACGAACCGGGTCCGGTTCTTCTACGGACCCACGTGGAACCTATCCAGAAAGGCGCTGTTCAATTACAAAGATGAGCAGGCCGGGGACTTTGAGACCCTCGTAAAAACCTTTATATCTCCGCAGAGGGTCCTGAAGGTCCTGAGAGATTATATCCTGTTCGTACGCAGAGACGGGGAACTCTCCAAAGTCGTTCTGAGACCCCACCAGATGCGGGCTGTGAGGAAGGTTATAGGCAGGGCAAGAGACCCCATAAAACGGCGCGGCCTCGTATGGCACACGCAGGGTTCCGGTAAGACCTACACCATGATAACAATTGCGAGGTTGATACTGGAGGACCCGAGATTTGAAAACCCCACCGTCCTCATGATAGTGGACAGGAACGAACTCCAGCAACAACTCTTCCAGAACCTTGAAGCCGTGGGCTTCGGCAACCTTCATGTTGCGAAGAGCAAAAGACACCTGCGGGAACTCCTCAAGAGGGACACCCGCGGCCTGATAGTTTCCATGATCCATAAGTTTGATAAAGCGGACGCCAACCTAAATACCCGCTCCAACATAATCGTCCTGATAGACGAGGCCCACAGATCAACGGGCGGGGACCTCGGAAACTACCTTATGGGGGCGCTCCCCAACGCCACGTTTATAGGTTTCACCGGTACGCCGATAGACAGGACGAGCAAGGGGAAGGGTACCTTCAAGGTCTTCGGAGCGGACGACCCTCCGAGGGGTTACCTTGACAAGTACTCCATAAAGGAGTCCATAGAGGACGGGACGACCGTCCCCCTCTACTACCAGATGGCACCGAACGACCTCGTGGTTGACAGGGTGACCATGGAAAAGGAGTTCTGGGAGGCCGCCGCCCTTGAGGGGGTGGCCGACATTGAGGAGATAAACCGGGTATTGGATAGGGCTGTCAGGCTCAAAAACATGCTGAAGAACAGCGAGAGGGTGGATAAGATCGCCCGTTTCGTCGCCGAACACTTCAAAAACAACGTTGAACCCATGGGGTACAAGGCTTTCCTTGTGGCCGTGGATAGGGAGGCGTGCGTACTCTACAAGGAGGCTCTGGACAGGTACCTGCCCCCTGAGTACAGCGAGGTCGTGATAAGCCGGGGCCACAACGACCCTCCCCATCTGAAACGCTACCACCTGAGCGATGAAGAGGAGACCCGCATAAGGAAGGCCTTCAGGAAACCCGACGAGAACCCTAAGATCCTCATCGTCACGGAAAAACTCCTGACCGGCTACGACGCCCCTATCCTCTACGCCATGTACCTTGACAAACCCATGCGGGACCACGTCCTCCTTCAGGCCATCGCCAGAGTGAACCGTCCTTACGAGGACGAAAGCGGCCGCAAGAAGACCAACGGCCTGATAATAGACTTCGTCGGCATATTTGACAACCTTGAGAGGGCGCTGACCTTTGACTCCGAGGACATAAAGGGGGTCGTGGAGGGGATAGACGTCCTGAAGGAGCGCTTCGCGGAGCTGATACGGGCCGGAAAAACGGAATACCTGAGTTTTCTTAACGTGGGGAGCGCCGACAGGATGGCCGATGCCCTGTTGGAGAGGTTTCGGGACAGGGATAAGAGGGAGGAGTTTTACAGGTTCTTCCGCGAACTTCAGGAACTCTACGAGGTAATATCCCCGGACCCTTTCCTGCGCCCTTTCATAGAGGACTACAGGAAACTGGCGGAGATGTACAGGGTACTCAGAAACGCCTACGATCCGAAGGTTGACGTCAGTAAATCCTTCCTCAGGAAGACGGCCGAGATAGTCCAGAGGAACACCCACACGTCAAAGCTTAACTTTTTGAACGAAACCTACGAGATAACCCCCGAAACGCTTGAGGCCCTCCTTGCGGCAAGACACACACCCGAAACCGTAAGGATGTTCAACCTCCTGAACACCATAGCCCGGCTGGTGGCACAGGAAGGGAGGGAAGAACCCTACCTCATCCCCATAGGCGAGAGGGCGGAGAGGATAAGGAAAGCCTTTGAGGAGAGACAGATAAACAGCAGGCAGGCTCTGAAGGAACTGGAAAGGCTCGTAAGGGAAATAAAGGAGGCCCGGAGACAGATGAAGGAAACCCATCTCTCCGGCAAGGCCTTCGCCGTAAAGTGGTGGATGCGCGTGCAGAAGGAGATGGATCCGGAAACCTCCGAAAAACTGGCCACCGGTATAGACGAAGCCCTGAAGGAGTTTCCCTATTGGGTCAGGAGTTCTACACAGGAGGGGAGACTTAGGAAGAGGATTTACAAAATCCTCCTTGGGGCCGGGATAAAGGAAGTCGTGCCGTGGACGAACGACATCCTCAACTTACTTAGGAGGATAGAGGATGAGTGAAGACGTAATGCGGGATGTTCTCATCGCCGAGGTCTGGACGTGGGCGAGGAGAATAGGGGTTGAGGACAGGCTGAGGGAGATACACGTAAGGCCGATGAAACGCAAGTGGGCGAGCGTCTCAACGAGGGGGAGGCTCACCTTAAGCAGCGAGCTGCTCAAACAACCCGCCCGATTCCGCCACGAGGTGATAGTACACGAGCTGGTTCATCTGAAGTTAATGGACGGGAAACATACGAAGTTCTTCAAACTTCTCGTAAGGGCCTACCTGAGCAAGTACGGTATAGATACTTCTGACCTGCCACGAAAAAAGCCGCGAACTTCCTTATAATCTCCATATGTTGACCCTTCTTTTTGTCTCCGGTATTGAAGACAGCGTATTCGTCCGTAAACCCAACAAACTCCCCTATTACGCCATGATAGGGTCGTCCGCCCTGTCGGCCATCATGTTCGGCACGGGAACGGTTATGGCCCTATCGTCCGAGGACGCGCAGGGTCAGCTCATCGGAGGGATCCTCCTATCACTTGGGGCTTTCCTTTTCGCCAGCTCCACGACCATAGCCCGCTTCGTGTACGGGGAATACGTGGGAGGTGCCGTTTCATGCTGTATTAAGTCGGCCTCCTGTGCTATCCTGATCGGATCTTCCTACATCAAGAGGGAGGACGAGTCGTTTGATCCCCTATCGGCCGCCGCTTTTTCAGTATCCTCTCTGGGGTGCGCTTCGGCCTCAATCTACGACGCCATGAACGTCCATAATATGGCCAACATGAAGGTTAAAGTGGTGGAGATCGTGAGGATAGACACCGTTTACGATACGGTAAAGACCGTAGAGAAGGATACGGTCGTTGTGGTAAAGGTAGTTAAAAAGCTCAAAAGGCGCAGGTATAGGAGGAAGATAACGCCGAAGGACAGGGAAAGGGCGCTCAGGGAATACAACGCCGGTCTTGAGGCCTTCGCTCAGGATAGACTGGAGGACGCCCTGATGCATTTCCAGAGGGCCTCCGAATACGACCCCACCTTCGTAAAGGCGAGGGAGGCCGCGAGAAGGGTGAGAAACAGGTTAGGGCGTTAATATCCCACTTCGTGGTTGCGTAAAAAGTGACCCCGGAAGGAGGTGGTTGTTTGCCACGCATCCTATTCATACGAAAGTGATATGCGGTTGTTTTGCCGAAATGTATTAAAACCCGCGCTAAAATTATGTACCATGAGGCGGATAGTTATCCTCACGGTTCTCTTCGTGATCGCAGGATGGGGATGCAGGAAGGATGTACCGACGGTCCTCATTCGGGCGGTTAGCGAATACCGTGCGGGCAGGTACGATACTTCAACGGATCACGTCGTCTGGATGTTCGGTATATCCCCGTACGACACGCCTCAGGTGAGTATAAACGGGTATCCCGTAGATATATACAGCGCGTGGATGGACGGATACTTCGTGTGGGACTCCGTTCCACCCATATCGTCAGGGCAGGAGGTAGAATTGAACCTGCAGTTCAAAGATCTGAACGAGAGTGACAGGGAGGCTTCGGCCATAAACGAGGTACCTCCCGTCCCGAAACTCACTCTCGTGAGCATAGATTCCCTGCATATGGTCGTCTCGTGGGAATCGCCCGATCCGGAGAAGGTGGACTTCGTTCTGTTCCATGCCAGTATTACCTGCAGAGATACCGGATGGAACTTTGAGTCCGGTGAGTACGACACCCTCATCTCCGACCTTGAGATGAACACGGTTAAGGTGTACGTACCCAGGGCGTGTTCCCCCTATCCCGTTCCTATAGAGCACACCCACGCCTATTTTCTCCTCTCGTTCGTGTCAGCACCGTGGAGTGGCGAGGGTGACAACGTGAAGGGGGCGAAGGGACAGTACTTCGCAGTAGCCACAGTCTCCGACACCGTATCATGGAACCGTGATACGACCACAACCGTAACCTATCCCGTACCGAAGCACGACCCCCGGAAGATCTACGACCTCCTGAGCAAGTACTTCGGTCATCCCTACGGGGAGTAACGTGACCGGGCAGGAATCTTCCCCTTTAAAATTGCCACCCTATGGTTCTGCTGTCGCACATAGAGGATCTCGTCAGGGAGTACGAGAAAATAAGGGGGTATCTTTGACGAGGATGCCCTCGTCAGCCGGATAAAGGAGCTGGAAGAGGAGTCCCTGAAACCGGACTTCTGGTCGGATCAAAAGCGGGCGAGCAGGGTGATGCAGGAGCTTTCCGTCCTGAAGGAGAGACTGAAGACCTTCAGGGAGATAGGGGAGAGGTTAGACTACCTGAAGGAGGTCTACGAGCTGGCCGAGGAGGATCCGGAGGTGGCCGAAGAGGTGAGCAGGGAGTACGAGGACCTGAAAAGGGCCATAGAGGATTTCCAGATAAAGCTGCTCTTCCAGAACGAGGAGGACTACCAGAACGCCATCCTTGAGATCCACCCCGGAGCAGGGGGGACCGAAAGTCAGGATTGGGCGGAGATGCTTATGCGTATGTACGTGCGATGGGCCGAGAGGAGGGGGTACAAGGTGAGCGTCCTTGACTACCAGAGGGGTGAGGAGGCGGGGATAAAGTCTGCGACCCTGATGATTCAGGGGCCGTACGCCTACGGATACCTGAAGGGAGAGAAGGGGGTACACCGTCTGGTACGCATCTCCCCGTTTGACGCCAGCAACCGCCGACACACCTCCTTCGCAGCCGTGGGCGTACTCCCGGAGATGAAGGACGTTGAGGTAGAGATAAAGCCGGACGAGTTGAAGATTGAGACCTTCAGATCCAGCGGTGCCGGTGGCCAGCACGTGAACAAGACGGAATCGGCCGTCCGCATAACCCACATACCTACGGGAATAACCGTAGTAATGCGGAGTGAACGATCACAACACCAGAACAGGGAGAACGCCATGCGCGTTTTAAAGGCCCGCCTGTACGAGTACTACCGGAAGAAGCAGGAGGAGAAGCTTCAGGAACTGGCCGGACCCAAGTCCTCCATAGAGTGGGGACACCAGATAAGGTCCTACGTCCTCTATCCCTACAAGCTGGTCAAGGATCACCGTACCGGGTACGAGACCTCCAACGCCGAGGCCGTCCTTGACGGCGAGCTGGACGATTTCATAAAGGCTTACCTTTTCCATAAAGGGGAAGGGAAAGGTTAGATTACGGCCTTAGATTTGGTGGATAGATGGTGTTAAGGAGGTGGTTGTTCGTTCCCTTACTCCTCCTCGCATGCCAGAGGGTAGCTGAGAGGTTCCCGTACGGGAAGGGATATACCTTCGTCAACCGGTGGGGGGATACGGTTGCCCTTGACTCCCTGAGGGGGCGTACCCTCGTCGTGAGCTACTTCTATACCCACTGCCCGGACGCCTGCCCTCTGACCATGTCTAACCTCAAAAAACTTTACTCCAACCTCCCCGACAGCGTCAGGGAAAAGGTCCTCTTCCTGTCCGTGAGCATAGATCCGGAGAGGGATAGGCCGGAGGTTCTCAGGGAGTACGCTGATCTCTATGAAATAGATCCGTCGGGCTGGATCCTCCTTACCGGAGATCCGGAGGAGGTTCGCAGGTTCATAAAGGACGTGGGCGTGATAGCCGTAAAGGGAAAGACGGAGATAGCTCCCAACGGGGACACGGTATACTTCCTTACCCATACGGACTACGTCCACGTCGTAACTCCGGACGGACGGATAGTTTACAGGGGGGACGGGGAGAAGCTGGATCTGAGGGAGACCATAGATAAGATCGCTTCCTCTCTGCCTTAGAATAACGGGGAATATGTTCGCCCTTGAGTTCCTGAACTTCTCCTACAACGTTGAGGAGTACGTTTCAAGGAGTGAGGTGTTCTATCAGTCCCCGTTCAACGTCCTGTCCCCGGAAAAGGGTGCTGGAGTGGGTCTGGCCACAGGTACGGTACCGGGGGACGTTTACGGAGGCTTGAGCGCTGGGTACTCCCCCTTTTCCTTCCATCTGAAGGTCTACCGTTCGGGGGAGGTCCTTATAACCACCCTTCCGGACACGACGGCTTCCCCCTCTGAGGACAACGTACCCGAGGTGGTGGATCGGGTGAGGTTCGGGGCGTACGAGGGAAGGGTCGGTGCGTTTAAACCCTTCGGTAAGACGTTGAAGGTTGCGGCAGCCGTTAAGTTTATCTACGCGGGGGCGGGGAAGTACGGCAGCGGTGTGGGCTGTCTCTTATACA
>WFXS01000035.1 GCA_015490465.1 Caldifarciminota bacterium | reverse complement strand
CTTCAGCACCCCACCCCTCGCGGCTTTCAAGGTGTATAGGTGGCCCGGCCTTACGAAGTCCTCCGGTCCCCTGGATGGGTCCGCCACCCAGCGAGCGGTCAGGGCCCTGTCGTACGCGGAGGCCCCGGTACTGGTCTCCTTCGCGTCTATGGGGATACCGAAGGGAGTACCGTAGTGGGAGGTGTTCGTTATGGGCATCTCAAGTTGGAGTTCCCGGAAACGCTCCTCCGTCATCGTGACGCATATAAGGCCACCCCCCCTCTTGGCCATCAGATTCACCACCTCCGGGGTTATGTTCTCCGAGGCGGCGACGAAGTCCCCCTCGTTCTCCCTCTCCGGGTCATCAACGACGATTATGGGCTTGCCCTTTCGCAGGTCCTCAAGGGCCTCCTCTATGCTGTTAAACTCCGCCTTCAAGGTGCAATTCTACCCGTGAAAGGCCGGTATGTATCACTATTCTTCCTGCAGATGTATAATCCTTTCCGGAGGCAACAGATGCGGAAGGCGGAGGTGGTCAGGATTCTGCGGGAGAATATGGAGGAGATAAGGAAGTTCGGCGTAAGGAAGATAGGAATATTCGGTTCGGCGGTGAGGGACGAGCTTAGGGAAGATAGCGATATTGATATCGTCGTTGAGTTTGAGAGGGGGAAGGGTACCTTTGAGAACTTCGGGGGTCTGGTGGAGTTTCTGGAGAGGCTCTTCGGCCGGGAGGTTGATATACTTACGCCGGGAGGGATTGAGAGCATACGGATAAGGACGGTGAGGGAGAGGATAAGGGGGGAGGTGGAGTATGTTTAAGCGGGGAGATAGGGAGTTCGCTTAGATACTCGGCGAGGCGGTCAAAAACGTTTCGGAGGAATTAAGGGAGAAGTATCCCCACGTTGAATGGAGTAAGATCGCCAGAACGAGGGAGAAGCTTATCCACTTCTATTTCGGCGTTGATAAGGAGATAGTCTGGGACATAGTGAAGGAGAATATACCTGAACTTCTTGACGACTTATGGGACATCATCCAGCGGGAAGGTTGGAGCGATGAGGTACTCTGAAATCTCCGTAATGCTGTTCTTTCCCTCCAAGTCATCAACCACCCCGAAAAGTCCCAGCGGTAAAATCTCCGGCGATGAAGTTGCCCTTTGACGAAGAGGACGTGCGCCGCTGGGCGGGGGATACGATATTCAGGCGGGGGAAGAGGTACCTGAAGGAGGGGATGGTGGAGAGCGTACAGGTTATAGGGGACAGGGTTGAAGCGACGGTACTCGGCTCCTATGAGCCTTACTATACGGTTGAGATCCGCCTCGGAGAGAAACCCGAACCCTACTGCACCTGCCCCTACGACGAACCCTTCTGCAAGCACGTTGTAGCCGTCCTCCTCTACCTCCTTGAGGAGGATAAGGTTGAGAGGATCTCCCTTAAGGACATCCGGAAGCACCTCCAGAAGTGGCCAAAGGAACGCCTGATATCCCTCATCACCGACCTCATAAACACCTACCCGAGCGCCCGCAAGTACGTAATAACGGCCGTCCAGAGCGACCTGGGGAGCAGAAGCGCGGAGGAGGCCCTCCTGCGGGACATAAGGAGGATGTACGACCCCGACCTACCGGAACAACCGGGCACCGTAGTGAAACGCTACAGGAAGGAGATAAAGCCCCGCATAAAGGTCCTCCTGAAGGAGAGGGGGCCGGAGGCGGTTGAACCTCTTCTAAGGGAGGTCGTCCTAAAACTGGTGGATGCCGCCTCCTTCTATACGACGGACAACGTCTATGACGCCTTCTACGACGCCTTAAAACTCCACCTGAAGGTCCTGAACGAGATGGAGCAAATCCCCGAAAGCTTCATAGATTTTGTGGTAGACCTACGGAAGATGGATGATGGAATAGCCGGGGATGCCGCAATGGAGGAGTACGAAGACATACTCACATCGCCGGCCCTTATAGACAGGGCCGTTGAAAAACTCCTCGCCGCCGGACTGCAGGGGGAGGTTGAGGACCTGTACATCAAGACCGGGAACTACGAGGGGTTGAGGGAACTGATAGGCGAGCCTGACACCCCCTACAAGTACAGGAGGCTCATACGCGCCTTGGAGAACGCCGGAAGGTACGAGGAGGCTCTGGCCTTGGCGGAGGAAGGTTTAAAGAAGTTCCCGGAAAGCGACGAGTTGAAGTCCTCCCTAAGGGACCTATACGTACGGCTTGGGAGGTACGAAGACGCCTTTGAGATACTGAAAAGCAGGTTCGTCCGCTCTCCCTCCTACTACACCTACGAAGAGCTGAAACGCTTCGCCAAGGAGTACGGCTTCTGGAATGAGGGGTTGAAGGGGTGGGTGCTTGAGGTGATGGATCGGAGCATAAGACCCCTTGATAAGACGGAGGTCTTCGCCGAGCTGGGAGATCACGAGAGACTGAAAAAAGTAGCCCCGAAACTCGTGGAGCTCGTCTAATCCTCCCCTTCGTACGCGGATACCGTCCTATCCTTCCTTGATAGGATATCCG
>WFXS01000034.1 GCA_015490465.1 Caldifarciminota bacterium | reverse complement strand
GTAACCGGGAATACGAAGATGTACGTGGGTAACTTTGCCGGCAGGAATACGAGTATGAGATGTAGAAGTATCATGGCCAGAATACCCACTATTACCTTTGGGAAAATCCGTGTACGCCTTCTTCCTTCTAAACCCGGAGCAAATTTCAACTCCCACATATTAAAATTTTACTGCCGCAAGTGGTCGTTTTGCAACAGGGAACGGCTGTAGAATATTTTCGTATGCTCTTACTTTTGAGCCTGACCGTATCCGATGCGTGGGCGAGGCCCGGTATGAAGGGAGGCAACTCGGCCGCCTATTTCGTCATAAACAACGACTCGGATAAGCCAGATACCCTCTACGGGGCTGACGTTAAGGAGGATATAGCAAAGAGGGTTGAGATCCACGAGACCTACGACGCCGGAAACGGTAAGATGGGCATGCGACACGTTCCCTTCATCGTTATACCGCCGAAGAGTAAGGTGGAGTTTAAGCCGGGCGGCTATCACGTAATGCTCATAGGTCTGAAGGAGACCCTCTCCGAGGGTAAGACCTTTACGCTTATCCTCCGGTTTAAGAGGGCAGGAGACGTGATCGTAAAGGACGTGAAGGTCTACGTTACGCCTCCAAAGAAGTGAGGCCGAATGGCGGAGGGGAAGGTCCGGAAGGAGATACTGGATCTAATTGCGGGTTACTGTTCCACCTCAGTAGGGGAGAGGATCGTATACTCACTTCGTCCCGACTACTCAAGGGCGAAGGTGGACTTCAACGATATAGCGACCGTATTATCGGAGTACGAACGGGGCATGTCCCTCTCATTTCCGTCCATACCGGACGTGTCGGACGTCTTCTCTTATCTGGAGAAGTACGGTACCCTCAACGGTGAGAAACTCGTCACCGTGGCCCGTTTCGTTGATAAGGTGTTGGATCTGAGGGAGAGGATCCATTCCAACCGTCTCGCCCGTTACCTCAACGTACCCACCCACCTGATCAGGATATCTCGGGAGATAAAGGATAACCTTACGCCATCGGGGGAGGTAAGGAAGGACAGGCACTCTACCCTCTCCGATCTCATAAAGAAGCGAAACGAGATAAGGGAAAAACTCCTCCTTCTCTACTCCGATATTGTAAAAAAGCATTACGATAAGCTCAGGGAGAAACAACCGGTTATTAAAGGGGGGAGGCTATCCCTCGCCGTTATATCCAACTTCAAGATAGACGGGATAGTCCACGGATTTTCGGCCACCACGGAGACCGTATTCGTAGAGCCTTACGAGGTCGTACCCATTCAGAACACCCTCGTACAGGTGGAGGACCAGATAAAGGAGTACGAGTCCCGGATAATAAAGACCCTCTCGGCGAAGGTGGTACGCAGTATAGACCTGATAAGGAGGATCTACGAGAACGTGGGGAAACTGGACAGCGTATTTGCCCGTGCCAGATTCGCTCTGGACTTTAAGGCCACCGTTCCGAAGTTCGGTAAACGCCTCGTCATAAAAGAGGGCAGAGAACCCGTACTGTACCGCGTGAAAAAGGGGAAAGTCGTACCCCTAGATCTGGAGATGGATAAGTATGCCCTCCTCATAACCGGTCCCAACGCCGGCGGTAAGACGGTTGCCCTCAGAACGGTCGCCTTTACCGTACTTATGGCCTCTATGGGCATACCCGTCCCGGCACGGAGCGTGGAAGTGCCTGAGGGGTCACGGGTTCACATGTTGGGGTTTGAGACGGAGAGCGACGTTCGCTCCGGCCTGTCCAACTTTACGAGCGAGCTCCAGACTCTCAGGGACATAGTGGCCAGAGCCAGAGAGGGGGACGTCGTTCTGTTTGACGAGGTCTTCGCTTCTACCGACCCCGATGAGGCCTCAGTTCTGGCCTACAGCCTCGCGAAGTACTTCAGCGATAGGGGTATCTACATCCTCATGAGTACGCACTTCTCAACCCTGAAGATGCTCGCAAAGACTTCCGACTTCTTTACCGTATCCACGGTGGAGGACTACCGTCTGGTTCCGGGTAAGGTGGGGGAGAGCGGGGGCCTGCGTACAGCGAGGGCCTTTCTGCCTCCCGAGATCGTCTCTTACGCCGAGGAACTCCTTAAGAAAGTTCCTTCGTACATCGTGAGATTGAGGGAGGAGTACGAAAGAAAGCTTCAGAAGTTGGCTCAGGAGAGGGAGGAGGTAAGGCGTACGCTCAGGGAGGTACGTGCCGTCCTATCCGACAGGTCTGGCAAGAGGGACGTGGGTAAGGTTTACCGTATGATAGAGGAGGTCGCGCCGAAAAGGGAGATAAGGGAAGGAGAGGAGTACTTCATAAAGTCTCTCGGAGTCAGGGGAAAGGTGGTAAAAGTGGATGGGGATAGGGTGAAGGTTAAGGTGAGGAACTTCGTCCTTGACGTCAGGGCCGAAGATCTCATGTAAAATAGCCGGCACTCGTATAGTTTGGCGTTCAGTAAACGGGATGATCGGAGGGCGAGTTATAGGACTACACCGCCGGATTGACGGGAGCAGCAGTTTCCGGAGCGGTATCGGGAGGTCCTGCGATCCCCGATGAATTGGGAGTTAGCCTTTAAGGCTCCGATGCTCCGTGACGTTCCCGAAGGATGAGGATGCCGTTGTATGTGCAGCAATAAAATCAAAGATGAGCGTGGACAGGCTGGAGAAACCCACGGATCACCTGACAGATCTCCTTGAGTTCGTTTTCAGGATATATCGGAGTACGGGGGGACGCTATCCGGCCCTTGAATGGGTAGAACGCAAGCCCCATCCGGAGGATTTCCGGACATTTGCTGAAGTCTACCTTCCGTTCCTGCGCTTCCGCCTTGAAGAGGAGTTTGATGAGATCTACGTTCTGAAAGACGATAAGGGGCGTATAGTGGGGACGGTCGCACTGGTCCACAACCTCGCCGAAGATAAAAGGGTCTGGTGGGTGCCAGAGAGGTTGAAACGTGACGGTGTGGGACTCATAGAGTTCTTCATGGTGGACCCGGAGTACAGGGGGAGGGGTTACGGGGAGAGGTTGCTCGGTATGGCCATAGATAGGTTGCAGGGGATGGGGAAGGAAGTTTACGTTATCACTTTCCCACATCTTGAAGCGTACGGGTACTATCTGAGGCGTGGGTTCGTAAAAGTTATGAATTACAGAGAGTTCGTAGTTCTCAGGTTTCAGGGTTAAAATTACACGAACGATGAGGGTCTTCGGGCTTTACAGGAGGGAAGGGGATAGCGTGGATATGAGCATGTTGCCCTTCTTCCCCCAGCCGGATAGGGTCGTCCTTTTCGGTGGGGACCTTCTCGTGCTGAATCGGGTGATGGGTATAGTTCACGGCTTTTCCGGGTTCGCCCTCGTTTACGGTCCCCTTGAGACGGGGGAGAACGAGGTGCTTGTGAACGTTGATGGTCCCCTGTTCGTAAGCGAAGGGGGGTTCTTTTCGGACGACCCCGCTGCCCTCGTGGCCATGGGATTGAACCTTGACCTCGCCGCGTGCAGGCGGTTCGTTGAGGAGGGGGATTACGAGGACTTCGTCCCCGTATCCGGAGCGAAGAGGTACGGGGGAAAGGTCCTTCTCAGGCTGTCATCGGAAGGCCTGAAGGTTGAGGTTAAGGGTGAAGGAGGAATTCAGGTTCGGGAAGCGGATAAACCGGAGAAGTACAGGGTCATTCCCGAGATGATGGGAACGCTCTGGAGGGTCAGGCTGATGACAATGCCTTCCCATAAAAAGAGGAGGGCGTACACTGTTGAGAAGTGGGCGAGCGGATTCCTGAGCCTCAGGTGAACAGGTTCCATCCGTACCTCAGGAGGTTTACCATCCGTCCCCTGTCCCTGATAACTAGGGCGATAGAGATGATTATGTACACCCACCCCAGAAGCAACCTTATCTGAGGGGAGGGGAATACCCACTGCGCCCAGAAGAGTACGAACAGCAGGATGGCGTCCCCCCGGCTGAGCTTCAGGTCGGCTATTAAGATAGTACCCATGAGGGACTGGGCTGCCGTAAGGAAGATCTCTTCCCGCTGTACGTAATCAAGGGGCATGGCCGCAAGCCTCCCGCTACCGAGGGAGTAGGCTATCGGAAGCGCACCTATTAACAGGGTCCACTGGTTCACCTTACTTGACACCAGCGCCCCTATGGCGGTCGTGGTCTTACCCTTCAGGGCGAGAAGTATGGCCACGATTAGCTCCGGCAACTCGGAGGCGACGGGGGCTACCCACTGGATGAGTAGAAATTCACTTATACCGAGGAGTTCACCCGTCTTTATAAGGCCCTCCGTAAACTTCTCCACCGACGTGAATATGAGGACGCCCGCTACTAAAAACAGCAGAAACACTACGATCTTCCGGAGGACAGGACGGAACCTGACGATTACCTCGGCTACCCCCTCAAACTCCTCCTCCCGCAGGTGGGATCGGGAGGCTATACGGGCGTAAAGAAGAAAGAGGAGGATAAGAACGATGGAATCAAGAAGGCTTATATGCCCCATTATGGGGAGTTTGAAGGAGTAGAAAGTCGCAAGAAGGAGGAAGAAGATCTCAAGGCGGAAGGACCTGTCCAGTATTATGGCCTTCCCTTTAACCGTTTTCCTGCCACGGGCGAAGTACAGACCCACGAAACCCACTATGGGCCAGAATAGTCCGAGGAGCATGCGGTTCGCCCCCGTCATGTTCGCCGTAGCGTAGTGGACGTACCGGGGATCCGTACCGCCGGTATAGGCCAGGTAGATATCAACGGCGTACTCCGGAAGAACGGCGAGGAGGGCGAGTATTATGGTGGCGAAGGATCGGGATATGTCCTTCTGAGCAGCCTCCACGGCCACGGACAGGATATAGCCGGCCGCCATTATGGTTGCCGCGCCGAGAAGGGCCTCGTAATAGGGGGGAACGTGCAATATATGAAGAAGTGTTGCCGATATACCGCCGAGGATTACGGACAGTATAAGGGGCATTACTCCTCTATGAGCTCAACGTTAGCACGGGGAACCACCACGATTCTGCCGTCTTTAAGTTTTACCTTCAGCACCCTTACCGTGGATTCCGTCTCTATCTTGACAGGCTCGTTGGGCAGTTCCACCACCTCGCCGATCTCCCCGAAGTAAGGTTCGCGGATTATCCTGACCACGGTTCCCACGTCAAGGTGACCGCTCTCCGTGGGGGATTCGGCATCAACGACCTCGTTCATGTCCACGTCTTTGCGGAATATTATGACCTCAGGCCTCTGGACGCCCGCCCTTATCTGGGTGGCACCGTTGGTTGAGGCCTTAAGACCCTCAAACTTCTTGAACAGCTCAAACGTGCGTCTGGCCATGGGGAGGAATCCAAAACCTTCCGTGATTATGAGGGTGAACGGAACCTCCTCGTTCCCCGTAATTGCCACTCCTATGTCGTACCCAACGTACTCGCGGAGGTCGGCATCGTCTATTGAACCTATCACGAGGGTGTTTATTCCGACCTCTGCGGCCTTCCTGAGGGCGTCTATCCTCGCCGTACTCCCACCTATGACCACCTTACCCCTCAGATCCTCCGTGATTTTGTCGGGTGTTAACTCCTCCTCCGGTGATGAGACGGCCACTTTAACCGTACCTCCCACCCTCTCACCCCCCACGCCGAATATACCCTGTACCATGGCGGCGACCGTACGCACCACCACCCCTTCCTTCGGAATTACCCTCTCAACGACACCGTCCAGATAGGCCTTAACCTCTATGGGAATGGGTTCACCACGGAAGATAACCTGCCCGGTTATGGTGGAGTAGTCCTCTAAGATACCGTCAACCGGAGCCTTCGCCTCCACCTTGAACAGGCCAAAGAACACCCTGGCCCTCGCTATCACCTGCCCGGCCTTCACTTTCTCCCCTTTCTTTACGAGGAGTACCTTCGGAAGGTCGGAGGGAGGGATACCCATTTCACCGGCAAGATTTCTTGGGTACACCGGTCCGGGCAGCAGGGCCTTGGCTACCACGTCTTCCGCCTTCACCACGTCCCCTTCCTTGACAAGAACGTCCCCCCAGAGTGGAAGTCTCCTCTCCTTAACTATGAGGGTCTTTTCCGTAACCTTCAGACCGGGCGTGTAAGCATGAGCCATGGCGGGAAGTATAAGGTCGGAAAGTACCCGTACCCGACTCCCCCTTAGAATCGCCCCCATGCACAGGACCCACACGTGCGGAGAGGTAGACGAATCCTTGGTGGGCGAGAGGATAACCGTGGCCGGATGGGTGGTTGCTATGAGGGAACTCGGAGGGTTGACCTTCGTCGTCCTGAGGGACAGGTACGGGAACCTTCAGGTCGTATTTGAGAAGGACAAGCCGGATATAGCCCACGGATACGTGGTTAAGGTGGAGGGAACGGTCAGGATGAGACCGGAGGACCAGTACAGGGAGGACTGGAGGAGCGGGAAGGTTGAAGTTCTGGTTGACAGGTACGAGATCCTGAACCCGTCCGTCCCCCTCCCTTTCCAGCCGGAGGACGACGTCAAAGCCTCCGAAGAGGCAAGACTCCGTTTCAGGCCCCTTGACCTCAGACGTCCCCGCATGCAGGAGAACTTCAGGGTAAGGCACGAGATTAACCTATTCATAAGGAACTACCTTTCGGAGAGGGACTTTCTGGAGCTTGAGACACCGATACTTACCAAGAGTACACCGGAAGGGGCGAGGGACTTCATAGTGCCGGCCAGACTTCAGCCGGGGAAGTTTTACGCCCTCCCTCAGTCCCCCCAGCTCTACAAACAGGTCCTGATGGTGGCAGGGTTTGACAGGTACTTCCAGATAGCCCGATGCTTTAGAGACGAGGACCTGAGGGCGGACAGGCAGCCGGAGTTCACGCAGCTGGACCTGGAGATGTCCTTCGTCTCTGACCCGGAGGACGTCCTGACCCTCATAGAAGGACTGATAGCAGAGATTTTCAGGAGGTGGGCGGGGGCGGACGTTGAACCTCCGTTTCCGAGGTACACCTACCATGAGGTGATGGAGAGGTACGGTTCGGACAAACCCGATCTGAGGTACTCCGTAGCGTACGAGGACTGGACGGAAAGGCTCGCAGGTAAGGGAAACCGCATCATAGATTCCAACGTAGAGCGGGGTGCGAAGGTGAAGGCCCTCGTTCTGCCCGTTAGTCTCAGCCGCGGGCAGATAGACAGGCTACTGAAAGGCTTCCAGTTCCTGTGGTTCAAGGTTAAGGACGGAAAACCTTCGGGAAATCTGGCAAGGTTCGTTAAGGATACGGATCTCACGCCCTACGAGGGTAAAACCGTCTTCGTCTTCGTTGGCAAAGGCACACCCTTTTACGAGGCCCTCGGAGAGTTCAGGGCGACGGTCACTTCACTCTTTCTGAAACCCGAAAGGGAGTGGTCCTTCCTCTGGGTGAAGGACTTCCCTCTGCTCCAGTGGAACTACGACGAAGGACGAATAGAACCGGCCCACCACATCTTTACCTCCCCCTACGAGGAGCATATCCCCCTGATCACGGAGATAGAGAACGCCCTGAAAGAAGGAAGAGAGGGGGAGGAGATAGACGAACTGGCCCAGAGGGTCCTGGGCAAGCAGTACGACCTCGTCATCAACGGCGTTGAGATAGGGTCCGGATCGGTACGTGTCCACAACGCCGACCTTCAGGTACGCCTGCTTAAACTTATAGGTCTCACGGAGGAGGAGATAGAGGAGAGGTTCGGCTTTCTGATAAACTCCCTGAGGATGGGAGCGCCCCCCCACGGAGGAATAGCCCTCGGTCTGGACCGCATCGTGGCCATGTGCAGGGGAGAGGAGTCCATAAGGGAGGTGATACTCTTTCCCAAGACGACAACAGGGGTCGCCCTGTTTGAAGGGGCGCCTTCCGACGTCTCGCCCGAACAGCTGGAGGAACTCGGACTTGAGATAAGGCGAGGCGGTTAACTTTTTGCACCCGTCCCCACTTCGGCGGTATAATACCGACGCTATGTTGTTGACGTTGCTTCTCGCTGTGGAAAAGGCGCCCGACTTCACGCTCAAGGGCATAGACGGGAAGACCTACACCCTCTCCGACTTCAAGGGGAAGGTGGTACTTCTGGACTTCTGGGCCGTGTGGTGTCCACCGTGCAGGGCATCCATACCGTTTTTTGAGAGCCTTCATGAAAAGTACCGGGATAGCGGTCTCGTGGTGATAGGGGTGAGTCTGGATAAGAGAAAGGACGTGCTGCAGAGGTATATCCAGAGGATGGGTGTACAGTACGTGATACTCTGGGACAGGGACGGCATGGTGGCCGACCTGTACAACGCCTACTCTCTCCCAACGACCCTGATAATAGACCACGAAGGGAACGTGGTAATGAGGAGGGTAGGGTTTACCCGCTCCCACGCTCTGCTCTACGAGAAGACCATAAAACGCCTTCTAAAGGAGAGATGCAAAGCCAGAGGAAACGTGTGCTGATATACGAAAAGCCCCTTCCACCGGAGGACGTGATAAGACGTGCGGAGGTCTGGAAGGAGATATTTGATGCGAAGGATCGGAAAGAACCCGTAAGGGTAGTCATAAACCGCCACGTGAGGGACGACATATACGAGGTGTTCTACAAGGATGTGGTTAAGGGTCTGCTCAAGTCCCCGAAGCAACACCAGGTTGGGGAAGAGGTAGACGCCATCATAGTTATATCCGACTACACGACCAAGACCTTCAGGACGAGGTTGTACGACCCGGAGAAGGATCGCAAGCTATCCGTCGGGGACGTGGTTGAGGGCAAGGTCAAGAAGGTAACATCCAACGGTGGGCTGCTCGTGGCTGTAGGGAACGTTCAGGGTGTGGTACCCAAACGGTACATAGGGAAGGCCATGAGGTACCCCCTAAAGGACCTCAAACGGGGCAAGGTGATATGCAGGGTCATCAGGGTAGGGAAGAAGAGGCCGATACTTAAGATAATAGACGTGAAAATATGAAGAGGCTCGCCATACTTGGAGTTTTAATTGCCTTTGCGTTCGCGTCGTGCGGAAAGAAGAAGGAGGCGAAAAAGGATCCGTGGGACGATTACGCTCCCAAAGTTCAGGAGATGTTTGATAAGGCCATAGCCAACAACGACACCGCAGCCCTCAAGGCCCTCACGGATTCCCTGTACGCGTTTTACAAGACCCACAGCGACAGCGTGAGCAAACAGGGGAGGAAGAGGGCGCTCTACTTCGCCTGTAACTGGTCCTTCGCCGCCTTTGACTGGGATCGTGTCCTGAAGTACTGCGGTGAGTTCGTAACCCGATATCCGGGATCGGCCAAAGCCGAGGAGGCTTACAGGTTCATAGGCTTTGCCCTCCTCCAGCAAAAACGCTGGGACGACGTAATAAAGGTCATGAGCGCCTTCATAAAGGACTATCCGGAGAGTTCCAACTTAGGGTACGCTTACAAGTACCTCGGTCTGGCTCTCAGCCACAAGGGTAAGTACTCCGAAGCCAAGAAGTCTCTGAAGAAGGCCAAGACTATGTTAGAGGTACTCGGAGCCTACGACGAGATTCAGGATATAGACGAGATGCTTAAGAAATTAGGAGGTTAGGGAGCCTATACGAACTCCTTTCCCCTTCTGCATGGGAGAGTTATTGGGTGTAGCACTTGGTTCGTTGGGTGGAGGGGCGGGGTTCGTCCTGATCGGATTCGTACTCCTTCCCGCTCTTATAGGGTTTATGGCAAGTCTGGATGCCCTTGATAAGTGGAAGGGTATAACGTTACTTTCCCTCTTCTCCTGAGACCATTACCACCCTTACCCTCTGTCCGTCCTTTAACGATGCCGCCCCAAAGACCACGACCGTATCCCCGAAGGATAGGCCTGAGGTTATCTCCACCTTATTGCTCGTCGTTATTCCCGGCTGGACGGGTACGTACTTGACCTTATTACCCCTTACCACGAACACGCCCTTCTTAACGCCTCCAACGAGGGCGCTCACGGGGACAACTACCGTGCCGTCCTTCCTTTCAACGACCACGTCCACGCTGGCACTCTGGCCGGGTATGAACCTGCCACCTTTCAGCATGGCTTCAACAACGAGGGTACGGGTTCTGGGGTCCAGAGCCGGAGATACCGAAGATACGTACGTCCTGATACCTTCAACGT
Organism: Caldifarciminota bacterium; assembly: GCA_015490465.1. Lineage (GTDB taxonomy): Bacteria > Hydrothermota > Hydrothermia > LBFQ01 > LBFQ01 > JAADCS01. The sequence continues at coordinate 14,086 of WFXS01000034.1, read as the reverse complement.
AAACGGGCGTCCCTTTCCTTACGCCACCGGCGAAAGGCTCCGGTACCCCTACGACCACCTTCAACCTCCGCTTATCCACGATCTTCATTATGGGCTTGTCCTTGCTCACGGCCGTACCTATATCCCTGACCAGAACCTGCACGTAGCCTGATGCCGGGGAAATTACGGTCAGGGGCCTTATATCCACCCCCGGAGCCGACCTGTCTACGAGAGCCACGACCTGCCCCTTACGGACGTACTGGCCGTCCCTTACGTTAAGTTTCAGGAGCCTCCCACCCATATCCGGAAAAACCAGAACCTCGTTTTCGCCCTTTACCGTCCCCACGAGCCTTAGCCTCTTCTCTATGTAGGAAGGGGTGATTACAGTGGCCTCAACCGTGGATACGTTGTCCTGATCTTTTCTTTCGTCCTTATTCGCGGGGGCGTTCGCACACCCCACAAGGATAAAAACGCCTGCAATAAGACTTACCTTTAACGCACCTTCCCTCATGGAGGGTATTATACGGATGGTTTGAACGATCGTTCAAAAAGCGTGGACACCCTACCTCGCCACCACCTTAAACACCTTACCCCTCGTTTTAACGAAATACACACCGGCGGGCAAGGAAACCCTGCCCTCGCCCCTGAAGAGTGGTGGCACTGAAGTACATCATACGCCTCGGCTTTCGCCTCTCTTTTCTCTTACACAATTCTCACATACTCTACCTCAAACGTAACGGAAATGTGGCGAAAAGAATAAAACCGTGCTACTAGCACTCCACCAGTATACACGTACCCTTATAGCCTAACGGGGCTTACCGTATCACAACCCTGAACGTATGTCCCTTCACCTTCACGAAGTAAACCCCCGGATGCCTGACCGTGTAGTTGCTATCAAAGGTGGCCACCTTCCTTCCAGAGATATCGTAAACCGTAGCCTGACCTTCCACGGCTATGGTGCGACCGATCACCTTTATACCCGTGCTCGGCTTTCTGTCCCTTCTCTCGGCGACGTTCACAACGTCGGCACACGTGTGTCCCGTACCTATCTTAAGGAGGGTGTTCCTCATGTCGTTGAGAGCCACAAAGAGGTAGACGGGGTCTTCGGGGGAGGTGCATTCGGCCCACACGTCCATGCCCGCCACCTGGGTGATGGTATCCTGACGCAGTAGGGAGCCTGAGTAGGACATCTGGAATATACGGGATACCCTGAAACCTCCGTAATAGACCTCGCTTAACGGATAGAATACCGAAATATCCGACAGGGCGCCACCGGAGGCGTTGGGGAAGGTGCCAGCCGCGTCCTTCAAGGTTACGTCTACCTTGTAAACGGAGTTAGAACCTCCAGCGTACACGCCCCAGAGCAAGCCGCTCGCCGGATCCCAGTCCATACCCGCCATGTACCCACCGCTCTCTATACTTGCCCATACGTCAAGGCTGTCCACGAGGTTGCCGTCGCCATCGTAGTACCCTATCTTACTTCCGGTTATGGCCGAGCCGTCGTATCCGAAGTGAGAAACGTAGAACGCACCGTTCCCGTAGGCTATACCCCAAACGTAATCGTCACTCCCGAAGAAGTTATGGAGTGTAAAGGATGCGGGCTGGAGAGTGCCGTACGGGTCGTGGGGGTCAAACCAGTAGACTCCCCTCGGATTGAGCGTAGCCACGTAGAACTTACCGCTGTCCGGAGCGTAGGTCATGCCAGCGAAGCTGTACCCTGTACTGTCTCCGAGGCGGGGGAACTGCCACTCCTCCACGATATCCCCAAAGAGGTAGAAGGTATGCACAAAGGTGAAAGTCGTATCGTTATTATGCACCGTATCGCCCGGATCCACAGCCACCGCCTCCACCCTGTAGACCCTGTTCAGTGAGGGCGTGAATGGAGCAAAAGTTACCTCAACGGTTGAGGTCTCAGGTATGGCCACCGTCTGAGTATCGCTGAAGGCCAGAGTGGACGTGGTGGTGTCGTATATGTTCAGGATGATGTCCGTAGACGTAGTGGGGACGAAGCCGGAGTTCTCAACGGTCGCTGTGAAGGTGATGGGGGTAAGATCCACCCGACCCGATGGAGCGATGGCCAAGACCCCCACGTTGTAATCCGACGGCGGCGAATAGTAGAACATAACTGCAACACCTCTGTTGGGGACATGTCCGGAGGGACTGCCATTGTACACGTACTCAAGGTAGTACCCGTTGGACGTAGTCGCACCGATGTCCTGAATGCCGACGGTCGCATCGTCGTAGTAGATGACCGAGTTGTACTGGAGCTTTATGTTACCGTTGTCGTAGAATATGACCTCAAAGTCCATGAGAGTGGTGTTTCCAAACCTCGGAACGTTGTGCCACTCAACGACCGCACAGGCTCCACCGTATCCGTCAGGGCAGGATGCGAAGGACTGGAAGTAAACGTCCCCTCCGTACTCCGGGGGATCAAGGTCGTCCCACATCACGGCCACGAAGCCGGGGCCAGAGGTGTAGGGTAGGGGGTAGTTGGACAGGCCGAGGTAGTTGCTTATGCCCTGAAGTAGAACCGTACCGTTGGAGCATACCGATATGGAGTCCACAGTATCCGCGTAGTAGGGAAAGGGGAAACCGAGGGAGTAGTACATGCCCGCGCTGGAGCCGGAACACCAGTCGTCACTCGCCCCAAGGGGTGTACCGGTCGTGCTTATCTCTATCCAGTTGAAGGGAACCGGATCCCCATCCTGAGTTGAGAGGTATCTGTACCCGTATCCGTCGGGTCCGCCCATTGCAACGAAAATTCCGATCATGACTCAAAATTTTAAGCCGGATTCCCGGGTTGTGACAACTACTATAGAATTTCCCCGTGCTTCTTAGTGTAATCGGTGGGATAGTTCTCTTTACGCTTTTGGGTCTGCTGCTCTCAGTCGTTGGGGTTGTGGCATCGGCGTTATTTCTCAGTTTTCCGTTTGTAAATGTGAAGGCCGACAGACCTGCCTGTGATGAGATGGACTCCCTGAGGGTGGATTCGGATGCGGAGGTTATAAACCTGACCGATAGGTGCTACTACGTGGAAGTCAACGCTAAGGTGAAGAAAATGTACCTGTACGCAGGTGCTGTGGACGTGGGGGAAGCGGGAGAGGTGGGTCTCCTGAAGGTGGAGGTGGGAGACGTAAGGAACGAGGGGCATGTTGACACCCTGCGGGTGGGTGTGGGAGATGTGTTCAACGAAGGTTACATAGGCTTCTTAAAAACGGGGATCGGGGACGTCAAAAATGGGGGGATACTGGGAACGGTAGACGTGGGTATAGGGGAGGTTTACAACTCCGGTAAGATAGAGGGGGAGGTCTCCATCGGCGTGGGGGACGTGGAAGGAGGTCAGGATTAGAATACCAACTATGAAGGACGTGGACGCAAAGCAGTTCTGGGAAGAGATAAAGGAGGGAACGGTACTGGTTGACCTCTGGGCGGACTGGTGTCGTCCGTGCAAGGCCATAGAACCTTACCTCCACGAGCTCTCAAAGGTCTATACCAACGTCAAGTTCATCCGTTTAAACACGGACGAGCATCCGGAGGTGCCGATGGAACTTGGGGTCGTGAGCATTCCCACCATCCTGATCTTCAAGGACGGACAGGAGGTTAAGCGGATAGTGGGGGCCAAACCCAAACACGTTTATAAGAACGTACTTGAAGAGGTTAGCCGGTAGTTTTACTTTCGTCGCTCAGACTCTCTAAGATCGCTCCGCCTATGGCGGCGGCGTTGGCGTTCACTCTCTCCATGTCCGAGAGGATGTCCAGATAGACCTCACCCGACTGGACGTTGTCAACGTTAATCCTGGTGTAGAACTCCTTACGCATCCTGTCAAGGAGGTCCTTTACCTCCTTCGCCCTTGAGAGTAATTCTCTCGCCTTATCAACGTCCCACGTGGTGAGTACGACCATAGCACTGGCGAGGGTCTTCATGACCTCCGAGTGCATCTTCTTTATGCCGTTCAGTTCCTCATCCGTGAGGATAATCCCCTCCTTGTAGAGCTTCTCCACGTTCCGGACGATGGACTTGGATATTATGTCCCCGATGTTTTCAATCTCCTCCATGATCTGGGCGAGGGCGACCACCTTCTTACCCATCTCCCCGGTCAGGCCGTGGGCCATGGCACGGGAGACGTAGGCGTTGATTATCTCCTCGGACCGGTCTATCTCGTCGTCCATGCCGGCTATCCTCTCAAAGAGGGCCGGGCTGCGAGTACGTATGGCCTCGTACAGGTCCTGAAACATCCTCATGACCACGTTCAGGGCGTCGGATATGACCTTCTCCATGTAGACCAGAAGGAACTCGGGATCGTCGTAAACTATCGCTCTGGACACCCGCTCCCTTATCGGGGACTGTATCCGCCAGAGGGGTTCAACGTACGTCAGGGGGACGACTATGGCGGCGAAGAGCAGGTTGTAGTAGAAGTGGGACAGGGCTATGTTCTTGCTGAGGTCCTGTACCCACACCGGAAGGTGGGTGGCGTAGGGGATGGTGGGGAGCAGTACGAGGGAGAGAACGGTACGGCCGAGGAGGTTGATGAGGGCGACCCTCCGGGCCACGGGGGACAGCTGGGCAGAGGCCAGGACGGCCGTAAAGGCCGTGCCGATGTTGGCGCCGAGGACGACGGCCAGCGCTCCCGTGAAGGTGATTATCCCGGCGAAGGCCATGGATAGGGCTATACCTATGGTCAGGGCCGAGGAGTGTACGAGGGCGGCGAACACGGCCGATATTAGGAGCATCAGGAGGACGTTGTTGGATATATCGTGGACGAAGGATACCACGTAGGGTATGGTGGCCATGTCCGAGAAGACGTTCCCCATCTGCCATATACCGAAGAAGGCGAGGCCAAACCCGAAGAGCGCCCTGCCGTAATGCTCGTAAACCTGTGTGAAACGTTCCAGATAGTACCCCAGGGCCATCATGAGGATGGCTATATAGGTAAAGCCAAGGGAGAGGATGCCGACGGTGAAGGTGGTGCCGACCCCCGCCCCCGCGTTCATGGCCATGGCCGAAGCGGGCGTAAGAAAGCCGAGATCCGTCAGGGACACCACCATAACCGTAACGGCGGTTGAGGACTGAAAACCGAGGGCCGCAATAAGGCCTCCGAAGGCCGCCAGAATCGGACTGCGGGAGAGCCGGGTGAGGAGCGCCCTCGTCCATCCACCCACCGCCCGCATTATCCCCGTAGATCCCCTGTTCAGGCCGAACATGAATAGGACGAAACCCCCGAGCAACTCCAGAACCTTCACGATCCAGTAGTTATCCCTAAGTACTCTACCCCTGAAGATCAGGAGGGTGTCGTCCGTAGCAGCAACTATCTTCACCTGAGCGGGTTTACGGGGAACGGGTGGCGTGTACACCGCGGTACTCTCATGCCCCACCACCACCTCCCTGACGTCAACGGTATCACCGGAGTACGTAAAGGTCACATGGCATCCCGGGTTGCTCTTCACCCGTACGGGTTTGAACCTCCGCCCCACGGTGACCACCTGATTGTCCCCGGAGAGGTCAACGTTGTAGAGGGTATCGTACACCCTATGGAGGGGGCAACCGAACCCCACTATCCAGATCACAAACATTATTTTAAGGAGGTTTTACCTATTCCAGCCAGAACTTCCTTACTACCATTCCTCCGGATACGAGACCTATGAGAAAGAGGGCGGGTACGAGGAGGTACTTTCCTGTCAGGCGGTACGCCCAGAAGGCCCCCGCCGTGTACACGGACACGTACATCATGGCGTTGAGTAATGCCATGTACCGGGGTAGGGGTATACGCTCTTTCAACGGCTGAAGGCGGTTCGCGATGTAGGAGTTGAACTTCTCAATAGCGTAGTCCGCCAACATAACACCTATCAGGGGGACGAGAGCGTACAACGAACACATCTCCCCCACCTCTAAATCACGTACCACCACAGAAAAAACGGTGGCGAGGACGAGATAAGGTACGCCGAAAAGGAGGAGGTTTACCAAGTTATTCCAGCCAGATGAGGATTATTCCGCAGTTGGGGCAGGTTATGATCTCGTCGTCTCGCGGTATCACGGAGGCGGGCAGGGCGGCGAAGCAGTTGGTACACATGTGGTTCACAACGCGGGTTATACCTCTACCGTACCTCCTCTTGAGCATCTCGTACTTCTGGTAGGTTACGGGATCGGCCTTGAGGAGTTCACGGGCCAGCTCGTTCCGTCTGTTCTCCAGATCCCTTATCCTCTCCTCGTCCACCTTCAGGCCGGTTTTGGCCTCGTATTCCGGGTCCTTAACCTGTTGTATCAGCAGGTCAAGGTCCTGGAGCAGGTAGAGCTTACGGAGGTACTCTCTTTTACTCATGGTCGTGTGCCAGGATGTAATCTATGAGTTCTCTGGGGGAGGAGAAGTCGGTCTTTATCTCGCCCTCGTGGGCTATGGAGCGGGAGACGCGGGCTATGGCTCCGAGGGCCGTCAGGTACTTCATGGAGGGATCGTTGGGTGTGGCTATGAGCATGAAGAAGAGATGGACGGGTTTACCGTCCAGAGATTCAAAGTCCACGCCCTCCCTGGAGACGCCCACGACGAGGGTTATGTTGTCAACCACTATGCTGCGGGAGTGAGGGATGGCTATACCCTTACCTATGCCGGTGGATCCGAGGACCTCCCTCTGCATCAGGGACTTGAACAGGATCTCCTTCTTATCGTCGGAGAGGTCCAGGACGTCCACGAGTTCACGAAGGGCTTCCTCCTTCGTCTTCGCCTTCATATCAAGTATGATCCGGTCTTCCCTTAAGAGTTCCCTAAGCATTCTAAACCTCCTTTTTTTCCTTCCTTATCCTTTCAAGTAACGGGTCGGGTACCCCGACCTCTTTAAAGGCCTCGGCCCTCTGGATACACGTCGGACACTTGCCACAAGGCTCGCCATCCACCGGAGAATAGCAGGACCACGTCCACTCGTACGGCACCCCCATCTTCAGACCCATACGGATTATGTCCGGCTTCTTCAGGCCCACGAGGGGGGTATGCACCCTTATCCTGAGTTTCCTGTCAAAGGACAGGGAGGATCCGGCGTTCAGGAGGGCCTCAAGGGCGGCCGCCCATTCGGGGCGGGTGTCGGGGTAGTTGGGTACGTCCGATGCGTGTACCCCTATTACCATGTCCGTTATGCCGTATACCTCCATGTACGCCCCTGTCACCACGCCGAATAGGGAGTTCCTCATGGGTACGTAGGTGGATATGGTACCCTCTGGAGGGTAGGCCCCCTCCGGAACGGGCAGATCCTCGTCCGTCAGGGCGGACCCTCCCACCCTCCTCAGGACGTCCAGATTGACGGTTATATGCTCTTTAACGCCGGCGAGGTCCGCCAGCTTCTTTGCGTACTCTAACTCAAGCGAGTGCCTCTGACCGTACAGAAAGGTGATAACGTAAACCTCCCGGAACCTCCCTTTCGCCCACCACAGAGCCGTGGCAGAGTCTATCCCGCCCGAAAGCAGGACGATACACTTATCGTTTTCCATGTCGTGGAAACTTGATATTATAGGGGGGAAGGGGCGGGAAATTGGACCTCTTTACCTCCTTATGACCTTCCTGCCCCCCTTCTTGCCCTTCAGTATGTACACCCGGCCCCTGTTCACCCTTTCGGCTCTGCGACCGTCAACCGTGAAGGCTCCGTCCACTTCCTCCCCGCTCTGGCTCAACTCCCCCACGGACAGGTCGTACTCACCGCCGAGGGGACAGATGTCTCCCGATGCGAGGGACGTGGGTGAGGGCGTCGGGGAGTAGGGCAGGAGGGTAAGGGTCCGGGAGAGGGTAAAGGAGGCCGGTGTCTGGACGGTGAGGGATACGGGAACCCTGCTAAGGGCTACATCGGATACGGAGGCGCACGTTCCCCCTCCCGTGGTCAGGACCCGGCCGTCGTTCAGGGTCTTTATCAGGGCGGCGTCCTGGCTCAGGCCCGCGTTCCATACCCCTATCAGGGCGAAACCTCCGTCCACACCCGCAACCACCTCGGATCCGGCGTTGGTTCCGGAGCCGTTATAAGTTTTAGCCCACACGACATCCCCGGAGAGGTCTATCTTGAACAGGAGGATACTGGTTCCCCTGCTTCCGCTTATCACGTAGCCGTCGGATACCACCACCACACCCCTTCCGAGTTCCTTTGCCGATGCGTCCCCGTACTCGTACGACCACTGGAGGTTGCCGGAGCCGTCGGTTTTGATGACGAGGACGTTCGTATCCGCCCCTACCATCCTGTCCCCCACGAGGATGAACCCACCGTCCGGTGTGGGTTCCATGGCGAAGATGTACTCCCCGTCAAACGTCCCGTACACCTTACTCCAGAGCAGGTTGCCGGTGGCTCCGTCCAGGACCGAGAGGAAGCCGTCGTACTGTCCTACGAACCCACCCGCTATTCCGACCACGGCCAGGTTCCCTCCGGATATCTCGGCGAGGTCCCTCGCCTTGTCCCCGTAGGGTGAGGTTCCGCCGAGGAACCTGTACCATAGGAGGTTTCCGGTGGCGTCCGTCCTAAAGACCACGGCGTCAAACGCAGAGACGTCGTCCACGCTCTCGCCCACGAAGGCGTACCCTCCGGAGGATAGGGGGAGTCCCTCTATCACCTTATCCCTCGTGTCCGGTGAGGAGCTGGACATGGTTATGGACAACTTCCTCGCCCACACCACGTTTCCGAGCAGGTCCATCTCCATTATTACCCCGGAGGTATCCGGATCCAGCGTCAGGCCGGAGAGGAGGTAGTTGCCGAAGACGTCCCTGACGTCCATGAAGGTGACCCCCGCCACTTTGTATCCGCTTCCGGGGACCACGTTGCCGTCCTTGTCCACCTTGAATACCACAGCCGCCGTCTCCGCCGTGAGGGGCGTGAGGTTTACGACCTCCACGAAGGCGCCGGTGATGTAGTATCCGTCCCCCACACCCTCTACGCCCACGGGGAACTCAACGGACACGTCCGGGGGTACGTAATTGTTCATATCGTACGTTCTCAGGTACGTCACCGTCTGCCCCATAAGGGGTAGAGCTGCCAGCACGCTCAGAGAAAGAAGCGTTAACCTTTTCATACGCCTTCTATTATACCCTGCCGGACGTGGAAAAGTCAAAGGGGACCTTTCTCCAGTAGAATACTGACTATGCAGAGGGTCAGTCCTACCCGCATGAACCTCCTGATCCGTAAGAGGCAGATGAAGATAGCCCGTCAGGGTGCGGACCTGCTCCGGAAGAAGAGGGACGCCCTGATGAAGGAGTTCCAGAAGATGCTGAAACCTATAGTGCAGGCCCACAGGGAGCTGGATCGTACCGCCCGTGAGGCCGTCTCTTTCCTTGCCTTAGCCCTCGGTAAGGATGGTCCGGAGGCCGTGAGGTCGGCCGCCCTGTCAAGTGCGGGCAGGTTGAGGGTTTACAGGGAAGAGGAGAAGGTGTGGGGTGTGAGGATACCCAACCTTCGGGCTGAGAACGTCGTCAGGAAGAGCAACGAGAGGGGTTATACCCTCCTCAGCGTGAGCGCCCGGATAGAGCTGGCGGCGTCCGCCTACGAGAGGCTCATGGCCAAGATCTTTGAGCTGGTACCCCTTGAGGCCAGAATGAAGAAGATAGGTCAGGAGATAAGGAAGACCTCACGCAGGGTGAACACACTTGAGCAGAGGGTAATACCCCAGCTTCAGGCCGAGATGAGGTTCATACGACAGGTCCTTGAGGACAGGGAGAGGGAGGACAAGTTCCGCCTCAAGCGCCTGAAGGCGAAAAAAGAAAAGAAGTTCTGATGCTGTTTCTACTCATATCCCAGTGGTCCTACGGGTACAACAAAGTGGACTACAAGGACCTGAAGTGGGGGTACCTTGACGGGAAACACTTCAGGGTCTACTACTACCAGGGAGGGGAGAGGCTGGCGCACTTCGCCCTCGGGGTACTTGAGGAAGCCTTCCGTGAGTTCAGTCCCTACTTTCCGGGTGCCATAGAGGAGGGCGATAAGATACCCGTCCTCATATACGTCTCTCCCAAAGACTTCCAGATGACCAACGTCTCCCCGTACCTCGTCCCCGAAGGCGTCGGTGGGTTCACCGAAGGGTTCAAGAGGAGGGTCGTCGTCCCCTTCGCCGGTTCTTACGCCGAGTTCAGGCACGTCCTCAGACACGAGTTAGTCCACGCTTTCCAGTACTCCTATTCCCGTGGCCTCTCCTCCATGTTCTCCTCTCCGCCGCCCCTATGGTTCATAGAGGGTATGGCAGAGTTCCTTTCGGAAGGCTGGAGCGTCCGCACGGAGGCCTACATGAGGGATATGATCATAAACCTCTCCCTCCCACCCCTGCAGGAGATGGATTACTACGGAGGGTACATCGTATACCGGTACGGTGAGGCCTTTTTCAACTACGTTAAGGACGTGTACGGAGAGGAGGCCGTAAGGGACTTCATAAGGTACGGTCTCGGGGGCAGGGTCCGGGGGGCGCTCCGTCGGATAACCCATAAGGATCTTCCGGAGATAGACGAGGAGTTCTCCATGTACATAAAGGAGAGGGTACTCAAGGCCATGGGTACCTTCAACTTCCCCGACGATATAAAGAAGTTGACGAGCAGGCGCCGGGACAACTCCTTCCTTAACCTCGGAACGGCCATATCCCCGGACGGCTCAAAGGTGGCCTTCATGTCCGATAGGGGAGGGAGGATAGGGATATACGTGGTTGATCTGGCCACCCGCAGGATAAGGAAACTGCTCTCCGCCGGCCGGTCCCCGGACTTTGAGAACCTGCACGTCCTGAAACCGTCCCTAAGCATATCGCGGGATAACAAACTGGTCACCATATCTCAGGGTACGTACTCGGACCTCCTGCACGTATACGACCTCAACACCTTCAAGCGGGTGAAAAAGGTTCCCCTGAACTTCCTTGACGGGGCGCACGGGGCCCGCATCTCACCCGATGGCAAAAAGGTAGTCTTTGTGGGGTACTCAGCAGGCAAGACCGACCTCTACATCTACGACGTTGAGAGGGGCGTGTTCCGTTTGCTTACGGACGACGAGTGGAGCGAGGACGACCCCTACTGGTACGACGACAGCACGGTTATTTACGTGAGCGACAGGAACAACAGGGGTGAGATTGGATCCTACGCAATATTCCGCATCAACGTAGACGGTGGGGAACCGGAGTACGTATGGGGCAGGAGGAGGATACTCAGGTCACCCATAAGGTGGAAGGACGGTATAGCCTTCCTCACGGATCACAGGGGGGCGGTGAACATGTTCCTCCTGCGGGGGGACAGCGTTTATCTGCTTACGGACTACTTTACGGAGGTCTCCCATCCGGACGTGGCCGAGAACGGGAGGGTGGCCTTTTCCATGATGTGGGAAGGGGGATGGGACATCTTTCTGGCCCCCTACTCCCTTGACGTCAAGTATCCGGTTGATCTGACTACCGAAAACGGGTACAAACTTCCGGACTCCTCCCTCATAGCCGAAGCCGTAAAGAGACCTATGGGCTTCACCCTCGGCCTTGATATGGCCTTCGGAAGTCTCGGATACTCCTCCTTCTACGGTACGGTAGGAGCCTTTTACATGCTGTTTTCGGACATACCGGGAGACAACTGGATATTCTTCCAGATACTCGGTCAGTCTCAGGACGTAAGTAACTCGGAGTTCGTACTCACATGGTACAACTTCAAGGGCAGGTTAGATAAAGTATTCGGCGTATCTCAACTCTGGAACTTCAAGTACCTCCCTCCGTACTTCGTTTACGAGAAGAGACTATCGGGCGATGTAGGTCTGCAGTATCCCTTTACCCGGTACTTCAGGGCTGAGGGGTACTTCTCCGTGCATTACAACACCTGGATAATGCTTCACGAAGACTCCTTGCTCAACTACTATCCCAACTGCGTGAACTACGGTTTTCCCTGTACTTCGCCCGGCCTCTCCTATCCCAAGGGGTACGAGGTTATGGCCTCTCTCGTTTACGACGACGTCCTGCTCACTTACTACGGCTCAACCGACGGCCTGAGGTGGAGGATGGTTGGGGCTACGAGCCTGCCCGGTTCACAGGTGGACTTCAAGACGGCCTTCTTTGAGGGAATGTTTTTCAAACGGATAACTCACAGGAGCATATGGGCGAATCGTCTGGTACTGGGGCGCAGCGTCGGGAGGCACAGGGACGCCTTTACGGCTGGGGGGCCTTACGGTGTCAGGGCGTACGACCTCTTTTACTTCTTCTACGACGAATACGGCAGACCGGTGCGTTTCCTCATAGGCAACAACCTGATACTCCTGAATACGGAAGTGCGTTTTCCGTTCTTAGACAGGCTCAAGTTCGGGTTTATCCCCTTTGAGATCCGGGGCATCAGGGCGCTCGTCTTCTTTGATATAGGTAACGCGTGGTTTGACGAGGATATACCTCCCAACAAGTTCCAGCCTATAAGGGACGGGAGGCTATGGGACCTCTTCGCCGACTTCGGCGGTGGCTTCCGTTTCAACCTCGGGTACTTCCCCCTGAGGGTGGACTACGCCTTCCCGACGGATTTTAAGAACGTATATCAGGGGCGCTGGGTAATCTCCTTCGGCTGGGACTTCTGAGCGGAGTCAAAACCGGGCGTCTCTATAATGTCCCCGGCTTCTTCTTCGTCTTTTTCGTCTTTCCAAAGGCTTTATAAGAACCGAAGGCATCTTATGAGAAGGTAAGGAAGATCTCAGGATACAGCAAGTATCAGATAGCGAGGTGGTGGAGGAGATGCCATAGAGTTCATAGCGAGGGAGTACGGTGTAAGGTATAGCAAGACGAGGATGCACGCGATAATGAGGGAGAAGTTGAAAGCGAAGAAGAAAAGCGGGAGGCCATACAGTGTTAGGTGAACTTAGTATTAAAGGGTAGGGTGGTGAAGGCGTGCAGGCGGTGGTTCCCTTCCGTTAAGCCGGCCGATCTGAGGGACACGTACCTTGAGGTCAGCCTACTGAACTGGCTCAGGTACGTATGGCACGGGGTGCGGTTGAGGCCGATGTCCGGATTCAAACAAAAAAAAGACCCGGACCACGACCTACTTTCACGTGCCCTCTCGGTGCACGCTATCATCGGCCCTGGGGGGCTTAACTTCCGTGTTCGGAATGGGAACGGGTGTTTCCCCCCCGGTATGGTGGTCCGGGTTAAGGATAGAATAATGGTCGCTTTTTCAAAAATGTCAAGTACCCCTCACACGGTCGCCGGAGGGATCTCTATTCCGGCCACTATGTGGAAGTGGAGGTGGAAGACCTCCTGACCGGCTCCCCTACCGTTGTTACTTATTATCCTATACTCGCTAACGCCCAACCTCTTAACGGTCTCCCTTATGCCCCTGATGAGGGCGTAAGAAACGTCCGCAGGAATCTCCTCCTTCAGGTTCTCAACGTGCATTTTGGGGATTAAAAGTACGTGAACCGGCGCCTTCGGGTTAATGTCGTGGAAGGAGATAACCTTATCGTCCTCGTAAACCACTCTGGCAGGTATCTCCCCCCTCGCTATCTTACAGAAGACGCAATCCATGGATGGAATTCTAAAGGGGAAAGGTGCCTCCGTATAATCCCTTCACTATGAAAAGAATTGCGGTTCTTTCAGGTGCATTTTTAGTTGCGACACCCTTATACGCCGTGGGCTTCTGGGCCGAAGGAGGTGTGAGCGCCAGCAGGATCTCCCATAAGAAGTGGAGGATAGATATGGAAGCCGACGCGTGGAACGGAGTCACGTTCGGTACGGAGTTAAACACGGAAGGGGGTGGGACCCTGTACGGCGGGGATATTTCGGCTGGCGTAAGTTTCGGGAATTTCCCCCTCCTTATGGGTGTGGGATTAGGTTACTCTGCAGGCTCAGGTAAAACCGTGTTCAAGGACACGAGCGATATCGTTGCGGATACTATCTCAAGGTGGGATGCGACCATGCTTACGTTCAGGTTGCCGGTATCCTATCGGTTAAATCTCGGCAGTTCAGTAATTCTCGCGGGCTTTTATCCCGTTTACACCTTATTTAACCTGAAGGATTCGTTAGGCGATAGCACGATGAAGTTCACTGGCACGGGAGGAGGGATGTTCTTAAGAGGTTACTACCGGATGGGACCGGTGGGGGTAGGTGGGGGGTTCTTCCTTGATTACGTGCCGGGCCTGCCCTATAGGGAGGAGGGATACGACCCCGACC